>NZ_CP114116.1:0-194126 GCF_026967615.1 Pseudomonas sp. GXZC | reverse complement strand
ATGAGTCCGATCGGATGGCCTGACAGGCGCAGGAGAGTATGAAGTTTTCCCGGTTCAGCACCGGTGTACCGGTCAACAGGAGCTTTTGACGCGATGTCGAATGCGCGCGTCCACTCCGCGGTTGGCTCCTTGAGACGGTGCGCCTCATCGATCACCATCACATTGTACTGAGACGCCGTCGTAACGAATTGTCCAAGCCTCTCGTAGTTGATGATTATCCATTGGGCCGAGGGATCAGATGCCTGCATCGAGATTTTGGCATCCGGGCAAACCGCCAGAATCTCACGACTCCAGTTGATGATCAGGCTGGCCAGGCAAATAATCAGGATCGGACGCCCCTTTGCCTGGATGTGTGCAGCAACGATCGATTGTCGGGTTTGCCCAGCCCCATATCGTCTGCCAGCAAAGCGCTGCTGCGCTGCACCAGGTGGGCAACACCTGCACGCTGATAATCATAGAGCTGGTACTGGTTAAGAGCCTCAAGCACCCGCGGAGTCCAATTGATCGGCTTAATTTGTGGGATGCTCGCCAGATACACCTCGTTTACTGAGTCCTCACTTTCTCCCGTGGGCTCCGGACGTTCGCCGCCAACGGCGATGCTCTCCCATTCACGAGCCTGCACCAGGGCTCCATCTTCAAGCAACTCATGGCGACCTTGGAGGATCTGCACCTGCTCTTCTCGCAGCCCGAGCCCGTCGATGAGGCTGCTGTGTAGAGCTTCAGCAGTGCAGGCTATTTTCCAAGCTTTACTGAGCCCTAGATAAAGCCCGCCCATGCGCCGATAAATCGCAATCAACCCAGGGTGGTAGTCACCACGGGCAAGTACCTTGCCGTCAGCCATCGTCGCAATTCTGACTTGGAGGTCAGCTGTGTACGCCGCCACTAGCGGCTTCTCCCGGGACCTATCAAGCTTGCGCGTGAAGGTTTCGTATCCACGAACGATTCCCCCGCGATCGCCTTGAGAGTCGCAAAAAACTCTTGAGTCTCTTCGTGAACAAGGTTCTTTCCGATGCGCCATGTGTTGTGAAGGGGGTGGCCGGGTTTCCGGAAGCAACGAGCCTTAAACCCACTCAGCACTCTGCCTAGCCCCTCCACATAGGCAAATGACAACCCATAGTCGAAGCCGTCGAAGACCGCGCATTTGAGAAGCTCCGCGCCGGTGACTGGTGAGCTGCGCCGCCTGAGCATGCAACTATGTCCCTTTTAATAATCATCACAGTAATACTATCGCAATTGTGATTAGATACGAACACCATTCCTTAGAGAGGCTTAGTTCAGCATGAACCAATCCTTCGAACTCTGCCTTTCAGCAAGACTCCAGTGGATCGACGTGGTTGTCTGCAGCGAAATTAGAGGGTGAGAAATACGTCGCCGCAGCTAGGCGCCGCGCATTTGAGACACTGGACTGTCTCGCTGAGCTGGAGGCAAATAGCTGCAACCCAGTTTATGGGGAGCGCGTCCCTCCTCTCTTGTGGAGACCCCAGAACTTGCCGACCACTACCTCACTGCATTAGGTCAAGAGCGGGAGCTCGTGGAGGAACTCTATGCTGAAGAAGAGGCCCGCAGGCAAAAGGAACGATTGGAAACGGAAGTTGAGCGAGAGCGCTTGGCCAGACGCGCTCAAGCGTTGACCTGCATCGAAGCGGGTCGATGGTCTGAGCTCGACCTGCCCACTCCTGAAGATTTCCTGCAGCAACTCGCCGCAGGAGAAAGTGTTGATGCCCATGGGCACACCTTCAGTTACGACGAAGGTGATGACGTCATATGGATGGACAATCCATACAATTCACCAGGTGGGTTTAGTGGCACACCGACTTTGGTGATGTGCAGGGAGATTCTCACGCATATCGGCTGCGGAGGTATGTATGGGCCTGAGCCTTAAAAAGAGGAGGCGAAACGTGAAAGTCTCAACCCAGCGGCAAAGTGCTGCCTACCTGCTGACGATTGAGCAGGCGATTGCAGCTGGATCCGTGCGAAAGGACACAGCTGGCAAACCCCAAACGACTGCGATCCCCGCGACGGCACTGGAGACCCTTGAACGACTGCGCGCCGGCGAAGACCCGACCGCTGGCATGTTCACAATCCGGGAACTGCTGATAGATCTTATTGAGCAATACCCAGCTCTGAGCGTGGTTGAGTTACCCCCAGCTCTCGCTACCGAAGTTACTTGATCTTGTTCTGACGCCTGAGGCTTGTCTCCAAAGCATTCAATGCCCAATCCGGACACGGGCGCGCACTCTTCAGTACGCTGGCCGCCAACCACGACCGGATACTCCGAATGCTGCAAGGTCGCTTTGTCTCCTCCGCGATGAAATCGGCGGCCTCTCCCTGGGTAATAGAGGCACGACTGATCAGGGATCTCAATGTGTCTTGGTTCGACATCCAACACCTCATAATGCACTTGTGCCTATTCTAACCCAGTTACTTCCTTCGTCCCAATCCACCTCAGGATGACCTTCCTGACATTGCTGATGGCACATAGTGCGCGGTGGCCACGCGCGGGGAACAGCTAGTCTAACGACCAATTATAGGCACTTGTGCCTATAGTAGACAATATGTGAAAGCGGACGCACGTTCCGCTACGACTGAAAAAGCTGACTCAGATACTCTGCTGCCCCCTCCGGGACCATGAGATAGAGCCTTCGATGCGTGCAGCGTTTTTCCGGCACCCTCAATTCCGCTTTTAAACGGAAGACGACTATAGTCGGAACCGCTGAAAATCCCGGGCCTTCAAATGATCAAGCCGGGAACGCAAAATCCGCACGCACAACCAAGCCTTCGGAAAGGCCCTTCGTGAGTTCAGGAAAAACAGGTGCCTCACGCAGGAAACTCTGGCGTTCGAGGCCGGCTTGGATCGCACCTACATTTCTGTCCTGGAACTCGGTCGGCGTTCCCCAACGATCGACACGCTAATTTCCTCTGCGAAGTGCTCGGCATCTCATTGGTCGAGCTGGCCGTACGAGCGCAAGACCTGGACGAATCTCAAAATGACCGAAATGACCATGGCCCAGGCCCTTGATCACTACAAGACAAGGGTTTCGATCCTGAAAAAAGGCTACGCCCAAGAGTGTTATCGCGTCGAGCAGCTCTCCAGATCGTTCTTAGGCCCAATGAACGCCCGGGCCGTCACCTCAGT
Organism: Pseudomonas sp. GXZC; assembly: GCF_026967615.1. Classification (NCBI taxonomy): domain Bacteria; kingdom Pseudomonadati; phylum Pseudomonadota; class Gammaproteobacteria; order Pseudomonadales; family Pseudomonadaceae; genus Pseudomonas; species Pseudomonas sp. GXZC. Next base: position 190,990 of record NZ_CP114116.1, on the reverse strand, counting down.
AGACATCGCAACTTATCGCGATGAGCGCCTCCTCCAGAAGAACCAGAAAACCGGGAAGCTTCTGTCTCCAGCAACAGTTCGCCTTGAAATGTCGTTGCTTTCAAATCTCTTCGAGTTGGGCCGCATTGAATGGGGTATTTGTGACGACAATCCCGTACTGAAGGTTAGGAAGCCGAAAAGTCCGCCCGGGCGTGAACGGCGGCTCACCGCACGGGAAGAGCGCCTGATCTTACGGTACGCCCACAACCATGGTAATGACTCCCTCTACTCCATCATCGTCGTAGCACTTGAAACCGCGATGCGCCAGGGAGAGATCCTTGGTCTGCGCTGGGAGAATATCAACCTCAAGGCACGAGTAGCTCACCTCCCAGATACTAAAAACGGTACGCGACGTGACGTACCGCTATCATTGAAGGCGCGTGATGCCATCATCCGAATGGGCGTCGAAAATACAGGCCAAGTCTTCAAGTACGGGTCCCAGGGACTCAAATCGACCTGGCGAGTGATGCTTCAACGCCTGGCGATCGTGGACCTCCACTTCCATGATTTGCGTCATGAAGCGATCAGTAGGCTATTTGAGTTGGGCACGCTGGACATGATGGAGGTCGCAGCTATCAGCGGCCACAAATCTCTCAGCATGCTTAAACGATATACCCACCTGAAGGCTCAGCGACTCGTCAAAAAACTGGAAGGCGGGAAGAGCAAAGGCCGGCAGGTAGTTATCAACCATCTAATCCCCTACCCCGCAATACTTCTTCAAAGTGAAGACCATGTGACGGTCCGCTTCCTTGATTTCGAAGAGCCAGTGATCACCGGTGCGTGCAAGAACACAACGCTTGCAGCTGCCCAGGACCGTTTGTTGCGACGCCTGATGACCGCTCTAAGGGACGCAACCCCTATTCCGGCACCAGACCAGTACCTTGAACTGATCGAGGAGGCCAGTGTGGTCATGATTGACCCTTTAGCTGCGGCCTGAACAACCAAAATTTTCGATAAAGTATTAGAGATCTGGAGCCATAAACCACTTGAAAGGTACGGCCTGATTGGAGCGACAAAAAAAAGCCTTGTCGGGGAGGGCCTTTTTTTTGAGGTGCGTTTTGCCAATCCGGTCTTTGGAAAGCGATCACCTCAACTACCTGGGGGGGGTCCTTCATGACCGCTTCCTGGGCTGGTGGTGGTTGTGCATCGGGCAATCCGTTCACTGGTGGCTGTAGTTGTCCAGTCGGCTATTCTGTTTCTCAATCGTTTGCGATCGCTGTCGGCGGATGTAGCCCTTGCGCTTCGTACAATTGCTTTAAACCCTAAGATATAGCCTTGCCAATCCGGTCTGTGGAAGGGGGCTGGCGTTAAGCTTGGAGCGACTTGGTCATTAACTAACTATCCAGGACAAGGCTGGGTTCCTATGAACTGCCCTGATGGATATGTAATGACAGGAATGACGGCGCCCATGGAAGACTACAAGATCATCTATTGTCGGCAGCTTTATTGACTGCTTTGCCAATCCGGTCTGTGGAAAGCGCCAGGGGGTTGGGAGAACAAAATTACGCAAGGCTCCTGCTCAGGAGCTACTTGCTTCTTGGGGGATCTTACTTGGAAAGTGTGTTCCGTAACTGGAGCATCAGCCATTGGACAAGCAGAAACCGGGTACATTTTTCAAAACGCATCGGGTTGGTATATGGCCGCATCCCACTTAAATTGGGCTGGACTGTTCTATTGGACCTGTTTTAAGTAGCAGATTACATTGTCAACATGAAGAAAACACACTTAACGATTACTTAGTCTCTACTTCCTTCCAATTGCTATCCAATCAAAATTACTAACAGCCACCCCGTCATTTGCTGCACCACACCCGATCGGGCTTGCACCGCCGTATAGGCGGAATCCACTGCGAGTAACTTCTGCAACTTGATGACCGAACCAATCAAGTTGATTCGCATTGCAGGTTGTTAGCGGAAAGGAACGCCGATAGAGATAAGAATATTAGGTGGATAGGTGAACTGCTCAGGGAAGACTATGTACGTAGATGGGAGTCCCGCACAAATTCGTTGCCCAAAGTCCGCCCATACAGTGCACTGAGAGGTCTGCGCAGAGCCAGTTTGAGTCAAAACTTTCTCTACTCCCATCCAAAGACCGGATTGGCAAAACAGTCAACAGTCAATTGCAGGAGATGATATAGCTACAGACACCTCCGACATTAAATGCTCCTTTATCATAAAAACCGCAGCTAACAATACGATTTGAATCGGCGTAAGCGTAATTGCCTCCTGCGTAGTTTGGCCGAGAAGCTGTGTGGATTCGCGGCGTCCGATGCCGACCAAGTGCAACTACTTGCAATACTCCCAAAAGGAAGAGGTATTTGTTGGCCATGCGAAATAAAGCCAGTAAAAACCTTCCCGCCACCGTTAGAGCGCCACAGACCGGATTGGCAAGGCTGTGAAGTAGCTTGCGTTTACTAAGGCTTACTGCATGAATATGATAAGCAAGGATTGCAACCGCCAATTGCTATGCCGCCAATTAGGTTCGGCACCAATCCAGTCGGGCAACTGTAGCCGCCAGTGATCCTATTTTTGTACTGGTTTGGGATACCGGTCATAAAGCCAGTCCCAAGGCCAGCAACGTCTGCTCCTGTCGATTTCCAAAGACCGGATTGGCAATCTAGTTAACTTCGTAACAACTAATAATTGTGGAGTCCCACGGTGACGACTGCTGCTTGGCCGGTCAAGTAACCAGTTGAGCCCGCAGGACATTTACAGCTTCCTGTGAACGGGTTGCCTTGCCAACAGCCACCATCATACGTTCCAGTTATAGGTGCCTTTAAAATTTCCAGAGCTACTTTTTCCACACACCGGATTGGCAAGAAAGTAGCAGACCCGCCGTGTTGAAGCCGGTTGCCCCAGGGCCAGGACAAGCAGTCCCTTCGGTCACGTAGCCAATGGTCATAGTGGGTGGCGTTGCAGTTGCAGCGAGCAGATCCGCTGCTTGAGTCGCGAAGGAAAAGGCCGAGAGGACTAATAGGCTGGTCAGCTTCAGCATGGCAGGTGCACCTGTATGTATTTGCAGTCAAACGCGATTGCACTGGCAAAAGAATAACATTGACTTTATGAGATGTCACCAAAACTACTATGATTGCCTGCTATATATTCACGATGTACTATCACAATTGCGTTAACACAAATTCTACTCTTTTGAAGGACACGCATGGAAATTCTTCAGGAAGACCTGTTCATCAAGGCAGAAACAGCGCTGAGAGACGGCACTACCGTCATTGCAAAAATCGGCAATTGTCCGAAGCTCGCACCTCGCAGCGCGATCGCCTGGTCAATGGAGTCACCAGGTTGATTGATAGGATCGCCCTCTCGGCACGCTTGGCTATTGAGGCACGCAATGCCGGCGACTTCGGCTGCCTGGCAGCAGCGTCTTCAATTCTTGTCCGTCACTTGTCACTGGCCGGAGAATCATTGCCGGCTATTGAGAGACGCATTACTGGGGGTTCAGTCCATGCATAAAATGACCAACCAAATTCAATGCGGTGACCTGGCCATGGCGCTGGAGGAAGGGCTCGCAGCGATCGATATAGACCTGGGCTCGGCGTCCGACCTGGCGGTTACCTATCGCACGGGCGCCCCTACCCTTTCCGACTTGAAAAAGGCCTTCAGCGCTGGAGACGAATCATTTCAACACGCACTCTCGGCGCGCGGCCTTCATGAGCGCTTCTCATTTTCCGACGACGAAGAACTCCTGGAATCCGCATCCCAGAACGCCTTCTCCAGCGGCTATACATCGCCAGAGCGCTGGGAGAAAGGCGTCCGCCCCAGCCCTCCACTGCTGTTGAAGGAAATCCCCTATCTGCTGAAGGCCTGGAATGACGGGTGGGCTGAAGCCGAGCTTGACAGGACGGAGATCGATGCTCAGCGTGAGGAACAGGAATGGAGGTCGAGGCGAGATACGCTCATTGACTCAAATGCTGGGATTAGGCCGCCTCCCGAGACGCCGGACTGGGAACCAGCCTTAACACAGTGAAAGCAAGCGGACAGACTGGACAGTCTGTCCGCGAGGAACAAGCGTAGCAACGGCAAGCATTGCGAGCCCCTTCATTCCCCGGAATATCCAACCACACCCTTCCGAGGCCATTCACAGAGTTGTGCCAAGGATGCGTCAGCAACGAGCGGGGTCAGTGGCTCACCGAGACCGAGCGAGGCCTGGGCCCCCCAGCGCTCTTCTACATACCGGATGGACGAAGTAGTCTGCTCTCGACACTTGCGAACAGCGGTCGTCAACCAGCCTTGCCACCGCTCAAAATCCACGAAGTGGGAGGATTGATTAGGCAGAGTGAGCAAGTACCGTGTAAGCAGGCCTTGCTGTCCTGGCCACGGACTCAGCACAAACGAAACCGCCGGGGCGGGCGCCGAGTCCACCCTAGGAGACCCGGCTGAAATGACATGGATGGCAACCACATCTTCGGGCACCTCCACCAACCCACCACCTGCAGCGATAAAACCTCATCCATCAAAAGGACCGTCCTCCTTTTGAAATGATGCTCGCCGAGACAGGGGAATCCAGGAACCGAATCATCAAAACGACTGACCCTGCCCGGAAAATCCGCTGTGAGTAGATCCCAGGTGGGCTCTACCTGGGACCTTCCATCAACATCTAATCCGGTGCACCACAGGAGCCTTTCGACCTCGATCGCCAGAGCAAGGTGTAGCGCTTGAAGCACAAGCTGCAATGTCTCAACTCCCCCACCTCCCAGAACCAGGCCGAGGTTGCGCTTTCTCGTCAGAGAAACACCGACCAGTCGATCAACACCCACAGGAAATGGGATTTCAGCCACTGGAAAGTCCGTAAACGGGTCAGAGAAAGCACCAGTCATTTGCCTTACCCTACCAGGGGTTGAAATGGGGATCACCGGGGTGAATTGCGGCGTCCAGGACGTGGGCCATACTCTCTCCCGCGGCGCCGATCTCCGACACAACCATCGCAGCGAGTAAGTTGCTGCTGCTCAATTCGCCGTCATCCGACATGACACCGTCGATTACACCAGAGCCAACAACCTCTTCCAGCGCCTCCGCAAGGAGCTCGACACCCAAAACCAATGGATTCAGTTCACTCAGGACACGATAATTCGCTTCGTCATGGATCCGAGCCTCAACTTGACCCTGATGATCATGCCCGCCTGCAGCCTTAGCCAAACGCTTGCGTGGGCCCGGTCTAGGGGGCATCAACTGACGACGCATCACTTCAATTCGCTGCGCAAAAGGCAGGCGCATCAACACCAGGTGAGGGTAAGCCTCGATAAGGAAGGCGTTGGGTTTTGACAACAGATCACTAAGCTGTTCCGACGCACTTTTGACTGGCTTCAAGTAAGGTCGCATCCAGAATTCCTCTTGATTGACCACAATATTATAGCCTAAACGCCAATAAATTCTTATCTTTTACTATTGGCATTGCGTAGGAAACTACGAGCGTAATTGCAAAGCGACAGCTGAGGTGAGGCACGCGATCGCTGTGAACTTGCAGCGCTTGAAAAAAACTGCGTACTTCTGCTCGTTGTCTCTCTCATCATAATGATCGACGATACCCGCGAAACACGCGAGCGCGCCTGAGAGAATTCCGACGACCCCGAGAACGAGGCTCAACCCATCACGCAGGTAAATTCCGTCCTGGCGACCTGGAAGGTACAGTTCGCCAGATACGTAACCACCAAGCCCCCAGCAAGCTAGAGATACCCCGATCACCAGAAGTACAACTCGCTCAATCGGTGCGTATTTTTTCGGAACGAACTTCATGATTCCCCTTTTGGCAGTCACCGGCCCAGCGTTAGTTCAATAAGTTGATCCCTGGTCGACGCACCGGGAGGTATCTTAGCGGCACCGGCGTGTCGCTCGATCAACGCCTTGCTTTTATCGCTCAACCGAATCGGAAGCGTCATAAGCAGGCTCGCATCCAATTGCCACGGGCGGTCGCTTCGCCTGTTAAAAACTGTCACCGCTTCTCGCAGATGTGTTTTTAATTCCTCCGCAGACCACCTATTGATACGCATCAAATGGCCCGCAGCGCGCTCATAATGGCCACGGGCCTGAGCCAGGCCAATATGCGTGGCCTCATGGCAATCCGGACATAGCGCTTCAAGGCCGATGAGTTTTTGAATCCCTGTGGCCTCATCAAATAACCAACGCTCATGGCACTCGACCGGCCATTTGGGCCCTCGCCCTTCACAAATCTCACAGCAGTAACCGGCTCGCTTGGCGGTGTAGGCTGCGCAGGATTTCCATTCACCAGGAGACAGTTCAGCCCTTAAATTTGAGAACCATGCCGAGGTTGGCACCAAGTCGACATACAAATAAAAGCTGCCTGCACGTTGCTTCTTTGAGGACGCAGCTACCCTCGGCGCCGGAACCGGCAGTTCGAAACCATAGGGGTCGTCGACAGGCTTGCGCATAGCCAACACTCACAATAGAAATGTGTAGATTTATTCTATTGTAATTGCTCTAGCAAGTCATTAGCCTTGCAAGCAGCCTATTTCTAAATTTTATCAACGACCCCAGTGTGCGGTTTATGAAAAAGCACCCCGATATTCATGACGCACTCCAGTCCAGTATCAGAGCGTACAAAACGTGCCTGCAGGAACTGCAGAAGAAGATAACGCCCGGCGCAGGAGCAGTCGCCCCACCGCTGACCCATTCATGTCCTATCGAGCAACTTAAAACAGACACCTTTGAGACGCTCAGTGAAACCCTCTACCACCTGGGTTTAGCCTCAGTTGATTGGATCTCCTCCAGACCCGAGCTCGGAATGCTCAGGGGCGTCATTCAGCCGGCATTCTCGGCGGCCAGCCAATACCGCCAGATGAACATCGACGGCATCGACATCAAGCCGACCGACGCGCCTTTTGTGAGCGGTCTAGCCTGCCGACTGAACATCGACCCTAAAAAAATCTATCAAGAAACCGGGGCGCAAGTTTCTGCCCTGGAGTTGGCTTTTTGGGCTATCACCGAAAAGTCCTCGGAACCACCAATCGAATTCTGAACGCAGCCAACGGAGGTCAGTCGTGCTGACTCGAAGAAACTTTATCCAGTTCTCATTGGGTGCATCAGCGGCATTGGCCTTTCCAGAGATCGGGAGCGCTGCCGGTCCTGACTGGCGCGCCCAGGCGCTGAATCGCGACCGTAACTTGAGCCTCATCCGTCCGGACAGCAAAGAAAAAGCCACACTTTGTTATTGGACGCAGCGAGGGGGCTGGAATGTAGATGGTTACCGCCAAGCGTGCTGGCTTCTGCGCGATGTGAAGTACAGCGCCGCGGTCAACATGGACACCGGATTGCTCGACACCCTCTTCATTATGCAGATGTGGCTGGCAACCTATGGCCAGAAACACGATATTCACGTCCTTTCCGGGTATCGGACAGCGCACCACAATTCCACGCTGGAAGGTGCTGCCAAGAACTCGATGCACCTTTATGGACGCGCCTCCGACATCTATATGCCTGGCGTGTCCCCCGTGCTGCTGGCCAACATGGGGAAAATGCTCGGACTGGGTGGCGTGGGCCTCTACGCAAAACGCGGATTCATTCACGTCGACAAAGGTTCCGTGCGGAGCTGGTCAAGCTAGGCCCGCATAACTATGCGAATCCATGCCAAACAATTATTGTCGACGGCAAGTTACGCTTCTTAATCCCTCGTTTTCACCACCAATTACTCCAGCCCAAAAAAAAGCCCCTCGCTCATGAGGGGCTTCGCCTGTCTGCACAGTTATTTACGCATTCACAGCTTCCTGCAGACTTTTCCCTGGCTTGAAGCTCGGATTGCGGCTCGCCTGGATATCCATGGCCTGGCCGTTTTGCGGGTTGCGCCCGATTCGCGCGGCACGATGCTTAACGGAAAAAGTACCAAAGCCAATGATCGACACGCTTTCACCGCGCTTCAACGCCTCTGAGATCGACTCCAGAACTGACGCGAGCGCGCGCCCAGCATCCGCTTTGGACAGTTTCGTCGATGCTGCAACGACGTCGACAATATCCGATTTGGTCATAAAAACGCCCTGTGTGAGAAAACAATTATGAATTGATAAATTTATTCTGACGCAATTGCAAAATAAATCAATACTCGATTATTTCTAACGATTATTATAATTACAAGCCCGGGTGAGACTTGATGTCATTTTATGTCTTATAATTCGCATCTGTTTACTATTGCACTCTCGCGAGAGAACCCTATGACCTTCTCAGTCAAATGCTTGTTGAGCATCAACCCGGGCAAAGAGCTCAATGATCCCACCGCCGATACATTTACCAACCTCACAACAGCCCTGAATGTGGCCCAGGCACGCGCGATTGAATTTCGGGGTGGGGTGATTACCACCGTGGTGGATAACCTGGTCGCAGGCCACATGGGCGACACCGGCGAAATTATTCGTTTCGAGGAAATGGACGGCCAAGCCGGCGTGATCACTCCGTTACGCGCAGGCTACGAACACGCCCTTCTGCAGGAAACACCTCAAGAGTTGAGGGAATATCGAGTCAACCTTTACACCACGGCTCGCGTGGCCACATCAGGCATTTGGGCGACGTCACCACAAGAGGCCGCCCTCAAAGCCGAGTGCACAATCGACCTACACCGCTTGCTAACCCGGCGAATGACTCACGAGCAGCATCACGGGGTCACCATTGAGGAGGTGAGCTGGGACGAGTCACCGGCGCACAGTTTTTATATTGAAGGTTCAGCAATGGACTTCTCCGGGAGGGCATCACCTTGAACCACCGCTCAGACCTAAAACCCGTTCAACTTTATGTTCCGTTCAAAACCAAACTGCCGCCTGAATCAGCTCCGGATACCGTCGCGACAGTAATCCCGTTGACGAGCGTTTTGTTGCACGAAATTTCTGTACTGCGGGACATGATAGCCAGCCCTGACTCGCGCACAACGAAGGTCGACATGTCCGTTGAGGACATCGAATCCGCCTATGGAGAGCCACTCATTCACTCCACAATCATCGTGACCGGTGACGGAATTCGAATCGATGGCATCCTCGGCGTCTCCGGTCATGCTGTAGTCAGTCCACTCATTCCTCACACAGAGATTGCTCACGCAATGGATTGGGAGTTTTCCCAGTTGCCCCCTATCCACCGCGGACTTGGTGAACCTGCCTTATGAAAGTGCGGAGCCTGGTTACACCCTTGACAGCTTTGAGCCATGAGGAAACGCATCTGCGAATCGAGCAACTCCGTAGTGCTACAGGCTTTCCACGGCGCGAAACAACACCACAGCGCGCTTAAGCCCTCACTTCGCGGGACATTTGGTTCGGGGATATACCTGGCTGATGATTTTGCCGCGCAACAGTATGCCGGCGAGGAGGGTGGTCCTGGCCACTCAGGTCACCCTTCACGCCCCTTACTACTATCGAGCAACCTTCGAACACGATGTCGATCTCGATTCGCCCGCCGTGGACCTGGTCCGCCAGCTGTTCTCTTGGAGCACGGCAGAAAGCCTTTTGCAGTCAGCCATGGCTACAGACGCGGGGTTTGGCAGGGAAATCCAAGTGGCGCTTGAGGAAAGAGATTTCGACGGACTTATTGTCGAATACCAGGACGGCTCGAAGGAAATTGTCGCTTACAACTCAGGCCAGGTTCTGGTCATGACGCCACAACCTGATGACACCCTGACCCCTGAGGCCTGCTGAACCTATTATTTGCAGAGCTGCTTCACTTCCAGTCGGCCACACGCATTGTTGACTGCCACTTGCTTCCACCCAGTACCAGCAACATAGATCCAGAGTTGAGGCGTAAAAGTTGTTGCTGTGTTTGTCGCGGTCACATTGAAACCCTGAATATTGCTTGCAGTCCCGCTATCACAGACTGTAACAGGGGTCGCGTACACCTCCAGGACCGCCGGCGGCGTACACGCTTTTTTAGCGATGGCGACGCCCGTGTTGCTGATTGAGAAATCAACATCAACCCCACCGGCCATCAAGAGAACGGGCGGCGTGGAAACCGTGTCATTGGTCATGTTGGGAGTCGAGCCTGCGTCGTAGCGCGAGAAAGCGCTCGCGCCGGCACCACCACTCAGGCCAATACTCCCGAATAGAAACCAACTGACGCCGGGTCGTTCCACTGCCAATCAAGAGGGGCAGCAAAGGCCAGCACCGGAGTCGAAAGCACGAACGCGACCAGTGCAAACGTTGATTTTATAAGCCGCATATTTATTACCTGATAGTTTATCTTCGGATATACGTCATTGTGAGTTTAACGCTAAAAGCCCTTTCAGTCAGTCCGAATAAAGCGGAAATCTCGCGGAAACCCAAGCGCTTGTGAATCGACAAAAGCAGCACGCTGTTCGTACCAGACTCTTTCGTCCTGGTAGATGGTCCTGATCTCGCTCTCCACCTCGCTACAACTTCTCAAAGGAGGCAAAGCTACGACCTTGTTGACTACCCTCATGCTCAGATCAAGCGCGTCCTGGGCGTGAATCCGCTCGTGAGTTGCCACACCATTGGCGTACTGGCGCCAGAGGTTCATCTCCCCTTCTCTCAGGCTCGCCCCCACCAATTCCGGCACAATGACAACGACCTCAACCGTCAGCGAAAAATGGGATGGCCAGCAACTGGATTCGTCACTCACCACGTCATATCGCCAGTCCCAAGTTGAATTGGTGATGCCGTAGGCTGTTTCACCTTTCACATCAAGTGGGGAGGTGGACAGTGATCGCATCACCTCCTGCCACGAGCTCCCTGAAACGGGGTATGTTTTGAATGACTGCTTGATCGTGAGCTCTCCGCGATCGCCGACCTGCACCTGGGACGTCGGCACAGTCCCCCGATCAATCAACACGACATCATCTGCCCACCCCCCTGCAGGAGCAGCGAGTAAAAAAAGGCCTGCAAGCAGGCCTCTTTTTCTGGTGCATGACCTCACAGAATCGAACCGCGTGCAGCAACTGCCTGTGACGTCTTTGGCAAATAGGAAATGGCTTTGCCGGCGACCGCATCAAACTCCCGAGATAACCAGCCAGGCGTGCCGTCAGAGACGGCTTCAGCGGTATTTGAGCCAATTACGTTCAACCCGAGATCAATAGCATCCAGGGAGCCCGCCGGGAAACGAGTGCCCAAATGAGCAATTTCTTGCGCAGCAATTTTCGCGCTTCCACCGAGCGCCTTAGCCACATTCCCCACCACCGGAACCATACCGATCGCAGCTGACGCGTAGTCGTAATTGTTCATTTCAGACCCATCAAGATTCTTGCCGCTTAGCAGCATGCCCATGCTAACGATGTTGCCAACGACCGGCAGGGAGGTGACCAGGTCCTGAGTGAGTTTCGACTTGAACACACTTTTTGCGAACGCCATGAAGGCCGGGTTGGGATTAGTGAAAGCGGCAAATGACTTATCCATCGCCAATTTTTCAAGATCGCCCTTCAGCGCATTTTTGATCGCGTCATCTGAGCCGGTGTGCTCGACTCGTGCAGCAGGAGCGGTGTCGGACAGAGCCCAGTTAGCGAGCCCCACTGGCTGGGTGTCGGACCTGGCATTCGCGATGTATTCCGCGGGACGCAGATTAAATGCTGAGCTGGAATGGTTTGTCACTTTGAACTGCCCAGACAACTGGCCACTCGATATCGTCTGGGCGGCAACTCCAGGTGCAAGCAAGCTGTATTGGCTCAACGCATCAGCGTTTTCCACAAGGGTCCGTTCCGATGGCGCACCAGCCCAGTTGCTGAGCCCGGCCGCGAGGGCTGCCGGATCGCTGAGTACCTGAGGACTCGTGAGAAGTTTGGGGATATCGACGAATTGCTGGAGGCTGCGTGCAGCCTTTGCGACTTCACCATTTCCAAAGCCAGACCCCAAACCGGCAGATTTGACGGCGCCACTAATCAAGCCATTAAGGCCCTGTCCGCTCAACAGACCTGTCAGGGCCGGCTGGGACGTATTCAAATAGTTGGCTGACTGAATTTTGGCTTCGAGCTCAACAGGTGAAAGCCCGGCGCTGTAAAGTACCTGACGCTGCTTCGCAGTCATCGAGCTGGCCACCTTCGGATTCAGTTCACCGTCATTCAACCCCTGCAGAGCCCAGAGTGCTACTTGCTTGTCAGCCTGGTCACCTCGGTAGACACGGGTAGGAGTCGGTTCTCCCAGCCGGCCTTGCTGCATCACCTTGCGATACACGCCGGCGTAGGCCGGCGACCAGACGTCGTTTACCCCGATCAATTGCATCCCCTCCCCCAGGTATGGACGATCAGGACCGGCTTTCATGCAGTAACCGTTGAAGTTCAGGGTAACTGTTTGCCCTGGCTGAATTTGGTAGCTCGCCTGGATCCGTTGCTGACTTACGGCGGTTTTCCTGGTGCTGACACCTGCTTCAATTTGATCCACATACGAAAGCAAGTCCGTCAGCGCGGACGAAAATTCCACAAACTGTTCCTGTGAGTATTGGTTGCCGGTGGCCTTGATCACATCCCGAGCAGAGTGGAACCGGGCAAGACGGCGTTGATACTCGGGCTGCGCATACCCGATGACGCCCGTGGAGGTGCTTGTGAAAATCGAACGCGCGGCACGAGATGAAGCCTGATCTTGCGCACTCATCTGCCCTTTATAGGCATGCTCAGTTTTCGAGAAAACACCACCAAAGCCAGACGGAAGCTGACCTGGGGCAGCGCAGCCGGCCAGCTGCAGCGCAATCAGCGTCATGGCCAGACGCCGATATGCAGACCCGCTTTTCGATTCCATAACCTTGCTCCGGTGATTTGACTGAGCTGATCCAGCCCGATGCTGAACCATTGCGACACAAACTATATGAATGTTATATTTCCATATACGCTTTAGCAAATCAATTGACTGATTGCAGAATGCAATCTGAGGAGGCTCCTTGGTCAAGAAAAACACCACTATGTTGATGCTCGCTTGCGCACTCACCGGCGTCACAAACTGCGCAGTGGCGAACGACAATCCGGATCCGGGTTTGAACTGCGGTACTCCAGCCGATTACAAATGGCTGACTGCCGCCCTGGGCAAATCGACTGGGCAACCGGCGAGCATTCAGGCAGTCGCTTCGGCCAATGCGCTGTCATTGTGCGAAGTGCGCCTGGACAGCGGCAACTTGGTCTATAGCCGACCTGGCGACAAAACAATCATGGTTGGCCGCCTTTATGAGGTATCCAACGAATCCATAGTCGACCTGACGCAATTCTCCCTGGAAGCGGCTAACCAGTCCTTGCTCAAAACCATCAGCAAAGACGACTACGTTGCCTACTCGCCAAACCAGTCAGCCAAGGCTTTCATCTACGTCATGACAGACGTTGATTGTGCTTACTGCCGCAAGCTTCACAAAGAAATCCCCGACCTGAATAAAGCAGGTATTGAGGTTCGATATCTGCCGTACGTTCGCAGCAGCCGGCAGGGATCCGCCTGGGACACCATGAGCAACATTTGGTGCTCCGCCGGCGACAGAAAGTCACTGCTGGACGAGGCAATGGCAGGTAAGAAGCTAGAAAGGCAGGAGTGTGGTGAACCTGTTCTTGATCGCTACCAGGACGTCGGCCGACAGACACAGCTCCAAGGCACTCCGCACATTCTTTTCAGTGACGGCCGCTCCCAATCTGGTAGTTCCACTGATCTTGTATCCAAGGTGCTTAAAAGCGCTTCAAATCTTAAAGAAAATACTCAAGATAAGTGATCGATATATAATCCAATGGCTGCGCATCAGCCATTGGACTTAATTACAAAATAACATATCTAATTGCTATCTTCGTAGTCATCGACTGGCAATACCGCAAGACGCACCTTGAATTGCTTAGCGTTACTATTGGGGATCGCTGAAATCATACCCCTCAACGCCTCAGTGAGGTTGCCTGTACTTATAGATGCGCAAAACACCTCATCGCCACTGCACCAATCGCGCATTGCTGTTGGATATTGGTGCGCTCCGGGTGAAGCCATTTCTATTTTCGGAAATTCTTCAAGGTTGGGATATGAGTCAATGCCCAACTCACTAAAAGAAAAGTCGCGAGCCTTGAACTTTTCGATAATGGATGGTGCTTTAACCGCCAACCCGCCGAGCAATATCGAGATAACCGTTAAAGAGGCCCATACTCTCCAAGTGGACCGTCTTCCACCTTCATTGCTGTGGATTTGGGGGGCGGCTCGAACTGGCTCAACTGAAGGCCGTAAAAATGGAGGCAAATTATCTGAATGAGCCAGATAGAGACCTTTCCGTTCGAGTGCAGCTAAAATACCGTCGACCCAGAGAATTGCATCACCGTCAGGCCTGAGCCTGGAAATACGCTCGCGGATTTCCGAAACTGACTGAGTTGGCGAGACATGTCGTGCACGAGCAAGCATGACAAGTTCACCTAATTCCATTTTCGTCGCGATCTTGAGATGAACTTTGTATAACTCGTCATCTGCACTTTTATGGCAAAACCTATATCCTCGATCAAACAATTCTGTTTCAAACGCCTCTAACATCTTCTCATACCAAGTGACATTCATATCACTGTGAACCGCTGAGGCATATTGTGTAATCGAACCAATAAGCTCATTGGTTCGCAAGATAGAAGCAAAATCGAGTTCGCTCATCGGGGTTATCTCGGAAATAAAAGTTTAATAGCATTAAATGATATTTAAGCCTCTAAGAGCCAACGCTGTTTGGAGGGATGACCACCCACTTCCAGTCATTGCGCGTTTCGCCATGCGTTTTTAACTGAACGAGCATCGACCTTTTAGGCCGAATCCACTTAAGTGCATCTTCCGTCAATCGCATCTTGGTCGCTGAGCTGCGCCAGAACATCTCGTCAATGCCCAGTACCACTTTGGTGGCCACGGAGGCGATAAAATCATCGGGGAAGTGCGTGAGGGACTGACTGGCGCAAATCATCGCAATACCGAACTTCCTCGCCTCTTTGGCGATGGTGTTTATGATGTTGTCTTCGTCGTCATCGGCATAGATGTGCGCCTCGTCCAGCATCAACACATCTAAGATGCTCTTCTGCTCGCCGCGCTGGACGGCCTGGAGAAAGAGCTCCTCTAACCTGAACAATACGAAAAGCTTTCGCTCATCCATCGAGAGGGGCTTGATGTTGTAGCGCCACACCCTGGCGTCAGGATCAAACGGCGGCGGAGTGGCTTTGAAGATGCCAATGCCGTCAAGATTTTCCAAGCGATCAACCACGGACTTAAGCACCTCGGTGCTGTCGTACTTCATGACGCTTTCGAGCTCGCGCCCGGTGACGATCGAATTAGCGTACGCAGTGTAGGCCTCAATCGCTTTGGCTTTGGCTTTCTCCAGGTCGGCCTGCAGCTTTTCATCTTCGAAAGCTTTCTCACCCCGGCGCAACGCCTCCAGCAGTTTCCGCTGGTACGCAGCGGCTGCTTTGTTGGACAACTCAAGGTTGGTAATAGCAGTCATCCCAGTGCCGAGGAACAACTGTTGAAGGACGTTACGAGCCATCCGCAAAACATCACTGATCGAGGGGTGTGATCGATCAGTCATTTTGGGAGACCAGCGTGTAATCGCGCCCTGGTATTCGCCCGATGGAATAAACCAACTTTTTAGGTTGCCATCCCAGCGAGCCCCTAAGGCCTTGGCATCGTCTTTTTCGTCGATCGGAACGTCGATGTAAAACCGGTTATCCCCGCCTTCCGACATCAGCTGGCCCACGGAATCGTCAACCAACCAAGTGGATGGCTCGTACTGGTTGAAACCGTGCTTGGCGTACACGTCGTGCAAAATATTGCGCAGCGCAGCTTCCTGCTTAGGGGCCAATGCACGCATCACACGATTGACGGTCTTGATGAAACCCTGAACACGCTTGCGCACACCACCGTAATCCGGATCCGGATTAACCCGAAGGGGATTCATCCCCCACTGGGTCTGCTCACTAAACAGCACCAGGGAAGCATCGGGGATATCAATGTCCCCATGCACATCGAAAACGTGGAAGCGCGGGAGCGGTTCATTGGCCGCGGCGGCAGAGTCGGTCATCTGCCGGATCATCTTGCGAAGTTGGAAGGTTTTACCAGCTCCACTCATTCCGACCAGCAAAACGTGTCCGTTAATGGCCTGACTTGTGTCGAGGCAAACCTCAACCTGTTTTTGCGCTTTCAAAGCCGCGGCATCGAGACCCCAGGAAACTCTCATCGGTCACCCCTTGGTTAAAAAAATGCCCGCCGAAGGGCAGGCTCAAGGGTGTACTTCGATATTGCTGACCAGGCACAGGTAACGGAAGGGGAACGTCATATGCCTTACAACAAATGCAAAATACACGATGAAGACTTTATACTATCGAAATCTCTAAAGCAAACAACGTCGCGACCCTAACACCAATTAGAAATTGAACTGATACTCTGTCGATTCTGACTCCTGGACCATTGGAGCTGGCAGCGAGACCACATCATCAGCAAAGCCAGGAATTTCTTCGTATACAGCTTCGGGGATGAGCTCGGGACCGCCAAAACCCTGCACCTCATCTATTTCATTCGCCACAATGCCGACGTCATCAAACCCGGGCATGTCGTCAAGATGGCCTGTGATTACTTCATGCCCATCCGCACCCGCTGGAATTAGGGCAGGCGCCACAAAGTGACTATCGCATTTGGCATCCTCAAAAACGCCACGAAGGTCATCCGACGGGCTGCGCAGATCACGCGTATCAGCTCTGCTCTCGGTGACATCGAGAGCTGCGTGTATAAGCTCATCCGCCTTGGCATTCAGTTTGGACACGATCTCCACCACCGAACCATTTAAGTCATCCAACACCTTGCGGCGCAGGTCGGTGCGCAGGTCGTATTCATTTACACCGGTGGCCATTGCGATACCGACAACCAGCGTCTGCTCACCCGCCTCCGTCAAAATCGGCCCGGCCTCATTGGCCTTGAATTGCACGTAGACGTACCCTGCAGGAGGACTGCTCTCGACCGCCGAAAAATTTCGTACAATCAGTCCCATGCCATCGTCTGCCCACCCTGAACGCTGTAGTTCAGATTCGATCGCATCAAATCGACCGCGGCTGGTCGACTTTCCAACATCGGGAACCGCAACCGTCAGCGCAAGCGACTCAACAAAATTAAGTACCTGGTCATCAAGCGACACGCCGTCACCAGGAGCATTCGCGCTCAACCAGACCTCAATTTCCGCCTGCTCGGCAGAAAGAGTTGAGTCTTCAGACTCCAAGCGAGCAATCTCCGCCTGGATCACAGCCAGTTGCTGCGCCGCAGTAGCGATACTGTCGGCCAAGCTGTGTCGCCGGCCGATTACCCCCGACAGTTGCTCCTGAGCAGTTTCAATTTTGGCGTGCTTGCGGAACAGTTCGGTAAGAGCCGTTGCTCCGGTTTGCGCCTGGGTTTCTTCTGGCGTACTCAATGGAGGATCCTCAAGCTATCAAAACTGAAATTCATATTCGGGTGCCGGTTCAGGCTCTGCCGCCAACTCCACCAATTCGGCAATGGTCAGATCCGCGGTCAGTGGCGGCAGGTCCTGGGTTGATGCGCCTGTCGCTCCAACCTTCACAACATATTCAGACAAGGAGTCCACCATCGGATGATTGCCGTCCCCGTAGAACCACGTTCTCGCCGCCCGTATCGCTGCAGGGTCCATCTCCGTAAGGAAGCGGCTGGTGATGTTTGCCGACTCCTCAGGCGTACGAGACTCTTTGGGGTTGACCGGGATCTTCCAACGATTTGCCAGCGCGAGATCATTCGGCGCGACCAGGATCAATTTTTCTTTCACCCGGGTATACGCCACATAGGCTAAGCGTCGCTCGGACTCCATATCGACTGGACGGTCCGGCATGAAGTGGGGGAATTGCCCTTCAATCATACCCGGGACGATCACAAGCGGAAATTCCAGCCCCTTTGACTTGTGCACCGAGGTAATTAGGAGGGGGTCGCGCATCACCTCTGGCTGGTCCTGTTGGTCCATTCGCTCGGAGAATGCGTCCAGCATGGCTCCTGCGTTTTCGTAGCGGGACACCTCCCGGGACATCAAGTTGATCACATTCAGACGATCAGCCTGCTTCAATGGATTTGCAATGCGCCGTTGAACGTCTGACCGCCAGTCCAACTGCTTCCAGATGATTCCGGCCAACTCGGACATGGCCGTACCAGGCTCGGCCAAACGTTCAAGCACGTCCGCACGGCGCCGCAGTCCGCTCAATTGCCCTGGCTTGATGCCATCGTTTTCAGTCAACGACCGAATCATTTTCGGAATGTCGGCCAGTTCCATTTTTGCCAGGCTACCGGACAGCTTTTTGATAAGTGGCCGCGTCAAGAAGATCCCCGGCGAACTGAGGACAGAAGCAAGCATTTCCTGCCGGCCTTCCGCTCCACACTCACGGAACAGCTCTGCATCGCTCATCACGGCGTACGCATTAATGGCCTTCACCTCTGGCATGCCCATGATGCCGCGGCTTTCAATCAGATAGGGCACGCCTTCACGAATCAGATGCATTTCCAGCGGCGCTGCCAACTCATAGGTGCGAACCAGCACAGCCGCCTCTCGCATTTTGCGCCCGGACTCCTTCCACTCCCTGAGGTCCTGCATGATTGCGTGGGGCCAGTAACGATCGCCGGTCTTGGTTGACGCCATACGCATTTGCACGGAGGTCCTTGGGGTGCCGGTGTTGGAGATGCAAAGCTTTTGCGGTCGGTCCTCATTGTTGCGAATCAAACTATTGGCCGCCACCGCGACCTCATGACCGTAACGGAAGGTTTCACTCAGCTGATAGCGGGTGACATTTTCCTTGCCTAAGCGCTCTTCGAGCCCACTCATCATGTAGGACAGGTTCGCGCCACGCCACCCGTAGATGCACTGGTCCTCGTCTCCCACGACCATCAAGTTACCGCGCGTCCCCAGTAGGGCAATAATCACCTCTTGCTGAGCATCATCAACATCCTGGTACTCGTCGACAATGATGTGCTCAAACTCGTTACCCGCCCATTTTGCGGCATCTGGGGAGTCACGGAACAAGCAAGCAAGGTCATAAATCAGGTCATCAAACGTCCTGAGGCCTTCCTCTTTGCGAATGCGCTCATGCTCAAGAATGGCCATGGCCACTTCTTCATCATCTTCTGCGTATTCCAGCAAGTCCTCGTGATTATCGATCTGTTCCAGCCGGACCAGGCCAGCCTTCATCATCGTCAAGCCCTGGCGCAACAGCCCGACTTTCAACTCATCGACGTCGTAAACTCCACTGTTGCCAGTTGGCCCCGCCAGGGCACGGCGCGCAAGGGTAGCCGCTTCAGGCTCACCGAGCAGCTGACGGACAGGCAGCAGACCTTCTTCTTCCGCAACCTGGAGCACCTCCTTGCAAAAGGAATGGATAGTGCGGAATTTCAGCTTGCTGGCATTAACCATCGGCAATGAAGCAAGCCGGGCATTGATCTCTTTAATTGCGTCCACGTTAAAAGCGAGCCCCAACACTTCATCGGGCTTCACCTTGTTTGACAACAGGTAACCGCAATACCCGATCGCCATTTTCGTTTTCCCTGAACCAGGCGCCGCTGAAACTAGGCCGTGTCGACTGGCATGCGTGGCGGCCTTCACCTGCTCGTCAGAAAAACCATCCAGCCAGGGGTATTCTTGGCGTAGGTCGCTCACGATGCTCTCTCCTTGTTGATGTATTCTTTTGTATATGTCATATTAAATTATAGCACGATTTGATTTATGAGCATACCATGCTTGAGGCGCTGCCTGCTTTTGGTCGCCAGCAGGCCAGCGGCTGCTTCATATAGCGACCCTATATAAACCCCAACAAGGAACGTATTCATGACGCCTACCACCAGGTTTTACCCCATTGATGCGCCCTGCGCTTACCCTGAAGCCGTCGGCACAGACGATCAGATCGAGGTCAGTGATGGATCCCTGTACATTCACTTGAATGGACGGCGCGCTAAATTGATCGGCATTCAATCCCTGGACTTCCTCATTGAACAGCTGGTGGCCATCAGTGCAGAAATCAAACCGATGCCGCGTCCGGGCCAGCCCTGTCGTGGCGCGATCACATCGGTCACAGAAGAACCAAACTATCGCCGGCTGTACGCGCAATACGCCCTTGCGATGGCCTATATCAATGAGTCCCTGGGCATCACCGGCGAAGACCTGCATATGTCGAATGGGATTGCCCCGGCGCTGCGGGAGATTTTCAAACTCAAATCCGCAGCCGGATTGGAGGGTAGCGTTCGCCACTGAAGGGCCCGCGGCAAGTTCAAACCCGCAAAGAAAAGGCCCCGGAACTATCTAAGCGTCCGCGGCCTTTTTTATTACCTGGAGAAACAGCAAAACAATTTGCGTGAGTAGAACACACAGACAACATCGGCGTCGCATCAAGCGAAGCACCCTACGATACAAATGGTCGGCTGGAATCACCCGAACTTGAACGCCTCGGGCCTATGAATGTAATAGCCCTGGAATGCATCGACACCGCATGAGGTGAGATAGTCCATGTGGTTTTTCGTTTCAATACACTCGGCGATAACCACCATGCCACGATTCTTGGCCAACTTGATCACCGCCTCCAGCACATCCCGCGGGGCACCCTCACCACAAATACTCCGGCTCAGCTTCACCGCTTTCCAAGGCAGATCAATCATGCCGAGGGACGCCGCGCCCTCACCGAAATCATCCAGGTATACAGCCACGCCGGCAGAAGCCAACATGTCGACCGTCTGCTTCACTAAGGCAAGATTTTGAATCTCTGCGGTTTCGGTGATCTCAATAGCAATGTTGCTCCGACCTCTCAGAATGGAGATCGCCTCAAGCATTGCTCCCGAATCACACGCCGTAAGGCTTGAGAAGTTGACGGTGTGAACCGGGGCACACTCTGGAATGGCTTTCAACGCCATACGAAGTAGCATCAGGTCGTATTCCTGAACCAGCCCGAGCTGCTCGATCATCACCATCGCGGTTCCAACCGACTCACCACCGATACGGGACAAGATTTCGAAGTGATGCTTCCCATCCAGGTACTGGATTCGCTGGCGATAAAGCTCAACGATGGTTTCAAGGTCACCACCGAGAATGAACCGATCAATCAAATCGGTGGACTCCCAATCGTCCTTGACAGAGTCCACGGCAATCAATCCACGTCCCGAAGATTTGGCCTGCCGACAGGCACTTTCGGCCCGAGCAACTGCATGAGAAAGATCAGGGCAAGAAGCCAGGCCAACTGCCGCATCGATTCGAATAGGTTTGCCGACCGCCTCCGTCACCCGCGCGCGCACCGTCTTGCGCAGTTGGTTTATTTGCTGTTCCACCAGGTAAGGATCTCTTCGCTCAGAAACCCCTACCCACGCGTCGCCGGCGACGTGAAACCAATGATGTCGGCCGTCCTCACAAAGGGCAGCGCCAATCACTCCGAGGATTTTGTCGCCGCTCTCATGCCCGAGCAGCTTGTTGAGGAGTCTAAAGTTGGCAATGTCCAAATGGACAACGCTCCACCCATTATTGGTAACTGGCGCCTTCGCAACAAAGTCGAGCAAACCGCAACGCCCTCCACCACCTGGCATTGAATAGGAGGTCGGCCCCAACGACACCAAACTGTTCATCTCGACGCCTCTTCAATCATGGCCCTTCAGCAGCTTTTTGGTTATCGAGCTCAGGTCGTCCATCGTGGTGTACCTGATCCGCAAATAACCGCCTTTCCCCTTGGTTGCTTTTTCCAGCGTCGCTTCATGGCCGAGCCGTTGCGACATGACATCGAGCCAACGCCGCTCATCAGGATCGTCACGAGCGGGCGTAGCTGATAGCTTGGCCGGTTTTTTTTCGGCGCGAGCCAGCAATTCAATCTGCCTGTACCCGAGACGCTGCTCAGCTGCCACGCGCGCAATACGAACTGCGGCGGCCGTGTTGAGTCCGTACAGGCAGCGGACTTTCGATTCGCTGAGCTGGCCATCTTCGAGCAACTCTTGAACTGCAAGAGGCAACGTGAATAAGCGCAAGTGGTTGGTAATCACCACCCGGCTGGCCCCCAACATTTGGCCCAGCGCCTCATGAGTCAGCTCAAACTCGTCGATCGCCATTTGGTAACCACGTGCCCGCTCCAAACTGTTGAGATCTTCACGTTGATCGTTCTCAACAAGTCCAGCCTGCAAAGCCTGAAGATCGGTAAAGTTACGCACCAAGCACGGCAAGAGCTCTAATTTCACCAGCGATCCCGCTCGCCACCGGCGCTCACCGGCGACAATTTCATACAACTCAACGTCCCCTGCCTTTGGCCGAACGACGATGGGCTCAATGATTCCCAGATCGTTTTCCAAAAAACTCTGTGCCAGCTCCAATAAAGCTTTTTGATTGAAATGCGACCGCGGCTGGAAACGACCAGGCACCAGTTGATCCGGCCTGAGCATCTTGAGACCAGGCGTACGCCAAGACACGCCGTGAGGTAGGCCTTCTACTTGACTTGTAGGCATCCTTGAACCTCAATTAGGAACTGGAGTAATTTTACCATTATAATCTCGGTAACAAAACATTTGCTGGATGGAGAGACAATGAACAGAAACTGTTTTCTTGTGCTGGCCGTGCTATTCGCTCAGCCAGCTATTGCTGCTGACTGGAACGTTACCGGCCTTTTCGATTCGCTCAGCTCAAGTGTTGCCGGCAACACACCGTCCAACATCCTGGCGCCCGTCAAAACGACCTATACCTCGCCCAGCTTCAATCCAAGCACACAAATGAACAGGGTCTATAAGACTCAACCCACTGCAAGCGGCGGCATGCCAGTGTGCCCGAACCGAAACGCCGCATCGCAACAGAGCGCCTCGGGCTATCAATTACAACCAGTGACGAAGGGGTACTAAATGCTGCCACTACTCCCTCTGATTGCCGGCCAGGGCATTCGTCTCCTGGGCCCACAGGTTTTGCGCCACCTTGCGGCAAAGGAAGTGTTCGGACTGGCTGAAAACGCCCTGGCCAGTCGAGCTATGCCAATGCTCGGACAAGCCCTGACGCGCGGGGAAAACTTCATTCCCGGCACCGGCACTCTTTCTAAAGGCATCAGCATGGGGACAAACCCCATGGAAATGGGAAAATTGCTGGGGAAGGCCGACATCATCAACGATCTTGCCGGCAGAGCCCTTGTTGAGTTTGGCCCAAAATTGGCGGGAATGGCTGTACCTGGTCTTGCGCCTGCGATGCTGGCCGTTGAGTTCGCAAAAAAAGCAGCTGACACCTTCACAACCACTCAAAACTCAGGCGCGTTCCTCTCAACACTCAGCAAACTGGACCTTTCATCGATCCTTCGGGTATCTGAGGGGGCTAACTCGACCCTGCTGTCCAGCCTGGTCGACACAATTAGCAGCCTCACACAGACAGCTGCAACGCATGTCAACCATGATCGTGATGCAGGCGCATTGACACAACCGGCACCCGGGCGATGACTACAGCTTATTCTCCCCACTGGAGTCCATCGTACATTGTGATACCCCACCCTACTGCGGGTGGTGAGCTATCTCGCACCGACATGGTTGGAAGATATTTCTATGATGAGATATGGCGGCCTTGCCGGCTGAGTCCTGACCCACGCGCTTTGCGAACCTGGAAGCCCATCACTGAGCCCGCCTGGGTGGCAAAAAACGCCTTGCAAATGCTCGGCCGCAAATCACGAGAGCTCGCACAACGAGAATTTGTGGCAAGCCTGTCTAGACCGATTAACAGTCTGACACTTGCTCAGAAAATCTTCGCTCGATCGGGGCCGGAAGCACTGTGGACAGTCGCTCTGACATTTATCGCCGAAGGCGTACCAGAATGCGGCTATGCATTGGTCGACTTCGCAATTGAGCATGCAGGCCAGGAGGCACCGGAGCTCGGCTGTATCGCCAATTACATGGCGCTATACGGAAATCTCGATACGCTGAATTCTGCGACCAAGAACACGCGCGCCCTGATCTACAGACTCAAGGCTCTTCCACTTGAAAGAGCTCTACGGACGGAATTACTTGTCTCACTTCAAATGAACCTGGGCGGCGCAAACATCACTCGCGATGCATTGCTAGCCACCGGGTTCGGGCTATACCAGTGGCAATGGCAGTCAGAAGGTCTGACCGATATCGAGATGCTTTTGCCCGATGCGACTGCAGCAGTGGCCTGGCTTTCCCATAGCTACGTACCTGCTGGAATGGAACAGGCCAGCTTGCGGTCAAAGCTGAAACGGCTGCGTGAGGCACTTCGCAGCGAAGAGATAACACTGCGCTCAATTGAAACGAATCAAGCTGAAGATCCTGTCAAGCTGATTGAACTGGTGGATCAAATTGCCCTTGGTGGCTAATTCTTAAATCGAAGACTTTCATCGCAACAGCGAGTTTGTCTCGTCTGATCCGCCACTGAGTGTTACTGCGTTAATCTCACCAAGACTTCCACGATATTTTTAAAAATCTACGCATCCATTAGTCGGCGAACCTCTACGCGCCCTCTCAACACTTATTTCATTCCGATATTCTGCATGGTAGCGAAGAAGCTCGGAACGACTCACTGTACCCTTTTTAAGTAGTTCAGCTAACCGAGAGTAAAACTTGAAATCAGATTCAATTCCATTAAATTGCGACAAAGGACGCGGCTTGAAATATTCATAAAAGCTTGTCATCAAAGCCAGCACGAAAAGAACCATAACAACAACGCCGTAGATACCAAGCCGAATCCAGATATTAAGATTAAACTCAACAAAATATGAGCCCAGAATGATAAGACCTGCAAAAATATTGCTGAAGAAAAATAAATGAATGACGTGCCTTACCATATTTTCTCTCTTATGCCTCCAGCAAGCCAGCACCTGGTCAACTCCGAGGTGCCGGCAAATAATGGTGTGGGAGAGCCCACATAAACAATTTATGTTGGGTCGAACACCGATTTGAACAGTCCACGTAATTGTTCATTACCAGAATCAACCAGGTGGTTATCGTCGAAGTAAAGAGGCACTCCATTTTTTGAGCCCAGACAGTGCCCGTTCGGACAAAGGTATGGCGCAGGATCTATGATCTTCGCATGGCACTGCGCTGCTGCGGTATCAATCGCCGCATTTGCTAGGCGGGTGCGCTTCTGATGACTCTCAAGAGGCACTGTGATGTCTGAACTGCTACCAAGGATCCGCGACTGCAGGTTGAGGCCCTTGTAAACGCTGAAAGGCATTTCAGGAATCGGCCTGACAATGTACACCGGGTGCTGCTCGGCGATCGCGCAGACGGTTTTCGCGTACTCAGCAGTAAAGTCTTTGGCGAAGGCCTCTGAATCTTGCGACTTATCGCCATTGAAGAACACGCGGAAGCCGTTATCTCGACTGTGGTCCGAGTACAGCGCTGCTCGACTGAACAGGACGACCGGGACACCCGGGTATGACTCCTTGAGGGCCGCCACCTTAAGTCGATTGAATCCCTGGCACTTGCTGTCCAGATCTTTATCTTGCATCTGGAAGTTGAGCAAGGTCGGGCAACCTCCGCGCGCCCACGATAGCGCGGCGTCTTTGTTTTCCAGCTGGACGGCTGCAGCAGTGGACTGGGCATGGCTGTCACCAAACAAGATCACTGCGACCTTTCCCGAACCCAGCTTGCAATCAGCTGCGCCGAAGTCATTCGGGTAGCACTCCTGCGTATAGAGCTTGCTGGTGTAGGCCGGCTGGCCCTGGTCGGCAAATGCAAATCGTAGTTGAGGATGGTCTTTGACCACCGAAGCAGTGATTGCAGCCAACACCACCACGGCCAGACCGGCGCCGCCGTATTTGAAGATTGCGGTCGAGGTCCTTGTGATTTTCTTTGCCCGAGCCTCGACCGCGTAATAAGACAGCGCGCCAAGTGCAAAGGACATGAGAATCGCCCAGGCCGCGTGAACAGTGCTGCCCAACAGTCCACAGGTGTAAAGGAAGACGACGATCGGCCAGTGCCAAAGGTAAACCGAGTAGGAAATTTTACCAGCGAACTGCAGGACTCTATTGCTACTGAATATGGAATTCGTGTTCGCATAGATCACCAGCGCTGTACCGAGCACCGGGACCACAGCCAAGTAGCCTGGCCAAAAATCCTGCTCTGAAAAGAGATACACGCCTGTCCCTACGAGCGCCAGGCCGAGCACCTCAAAAGCTGCTCTAACGCCGCGAGAAAGCCCCATCGGAAAGAGAAACACCAGCCCACCAGCGATCATTTCCCAAGCCCTGGTTGGAAGCATGTAAAACGAAAACACTGGATGTGTAGAAGTGACGGCAACAGAAGCGATCAACGAACATGCCCCGAGGGCAACCAGCGCATGTCGAGTACCGCGATCGCCAAAGTACTTGAACAGTCCCATCAGGATGACTGGATACAGGAGGTAAAATTGCCACTCGACTGACAACGACCAGGTGTGAAGTAACCAGTTCTCATGCAAAGGCGCGTCAAAGTAGCTACCGCCTTTGGCAAACGTGACGTTCGACATGAAAAACAAGCTGCTTTTCACCGTCCGCAGAAGCTCGCGATAGTCATCCAGGGACAAGTACACGAAGCCGAACACCATAAGCGCAGCGCACATCACAGCCAACGCTGGAATGATCCTGCGTGCCCTGGAAGCATAAAAAGCAAACAACGAAAAGTTTCCATCTCGCAGACCGCTAAAAATAATTCCGGTCATCAAGAATCCGGATATGACGAAAAAGACATCAACTCCAGTAAACCCACCGTTGAACCCGTCGATTTTGAAGTGAAACAGGACAACGGCGATAACGGCTAAAGCTCGCAACGCGTTTATGTTGTTACGAAACAGCATGATTTTTCCTTGATAACTTAACTTTTCAATTGGTTAGGCTTTGAATGCGCCACTTGTTCTGAAATGATTGCGATCCCATGCTCTGTTTTCGGCTGTCGGGAACTCATCTAACGCAATCCAAAGATCTTGACTATCGCGGCGCCGACAATCTCCGCATGGAAAACGCCAAGAATCCGTTTCCGCGACGTATACAGGGTGAGAGCTCGTGACGTGCAGATGGCCATGTCTGTCGGGCCGCCGGCCAATAACGTAGATGTCGCCATCGACCAGCGACGGCAATCGCTCAAACTCAGGCAGCAAATCCGCCGCGGTGAAAGTGTCCAGGTGCATTCCCTCTATATGGCGGACGCGACAACCACGTCCCGGTACTGCCAGAGCCCAGATGGTAGCGGGCTTAAGCTGCGGGTACTTCAGACTTCGAAATGGTTCGATTCCTGGTCTCAATGGTTTCCTGCTCGAACCTGGCCCTTCGAACCACATGTGCGAGGTGGAACCACCTGAAAAGCCATCCCCTCACTCCACAAACAGGCATTTTTGATCAGCGATAGAATTTGCTCGTCGCTCATACCAGGCAACAGTTGAATGACGCCTCGGCCAACTGAAAAATTCGCTGACACAACATCCTTGAAGTCGATCTCTTCATATTTGGGAGGCGTCGCAGCAGCTGAAGTTGTGTTCTCGATCTGGAGATCAGTCTCGTTGTAACTGAGGCAGACTTCTTCATAATCGGAGGTTTCATGCTCATCGGCTGACTTGGGGGGTGTAGTACCAGCAACACCCATTGCGAAGTACCAAGGCTCGACCGCCAGTTCAGGATTCTGATTGTTGACCTGCGGGGTCACCACTTCAATCAGGTTGCTGACAGCCTGAGCAAAGGGAATTTTTACCTGGTTGCCGCTCATTGCGAGGTGCTTTTTAAGCTTTTCAACACCGGCCTCGGTCAATCCTAAAATTTTTCGCATATGATCATCCCTTCCCTCGCGGCCTTTGCCACGGAGTTCGATTTTTTGTAGCTTCGGCCGGCGCTCCAGAGCCCCTAAACAGACGTACTACTCTGGGCCTTACCCTCAAGAGCAGGAGCGTCACAGAGCAAAGTAAATCTCGCTTACGCTTTTGTTGTTGGGTAAGGCCCACACCAGACCAAGCAACCGGTGGCGACGCAAGAAATAGGTTACTCGCGTTTTAGTTTTGCTTCTCGAACTGCTAACTTCAAAGGTGAATTCGTATCCTGGACGAGCCATCCTTTGACCCTTGCATTGTCCGTCGATGACCGGCAGCTTTACGGTAACGTCACGCTCTAATGGTGGTTGAAATGGTTCTTCAACAAAAGTGTAGGTAGCCGTTGGCGGTAGGTTGGCGAGCACCATGCGCATAACATCGGTTTTATAGTCGGTCATTTTCTTGAGCCGTTGATTATTGACAGAGTGGGCAGAGCGCCGTTTTCGGACGTCGCCAATGCCGGCCGGTTGTGATGGTCGCATGGCCACATTCCAACTCACACATCCACCCCTGTTTGCTGTGATCACCTGCGGCCGTGGGCACACCTGACACCTTGCGACGTTTAAAAACTGACTTGGCGTTGGCCATCGCTTCTTCCTTGACTTACACGACGATTATTTTTTGCAGTATAGTTCTGATTAACAGAACCTTCAAAGCCTTTTTACGGAAATGACCTCGATAAACTTATATTTTTTCCGCGCCAATTTCGTAGCATCCAGCTCAGCCTGAAGCGTACTCAATGTGTCGGCCTCGTGGGTGAGCAACTCAGTCTCACCTTCGAACTGGTTACCTACCCGCAACGTAACCTCCAGCTTGGGCGCGAACGGTTTGGCCATCTTCCGCTTGGTGGCGGCCACAGCGTGTGGCTGGGTCTTTGGAACCGTAGACTGCTCCGCAGCCCCCACCGATCCAAACAATGCCTGGCGCATCTCTTCTTCGGTCATCATGATTTTCACCGGTCGAGCTCCGCCAGACGCTCAGTCGCCATGCCATCAACAGCGATGTATAAGGCCTCAATCGTGCCCGGATTGAGCGCACCGCTCACCTCCAGGCCCTCGACAAAACCTTCTGCGCGCTCCACGGCAAGCAACGCGCCCTGTTTATCTGCCGCGCGCCCGATGCGCTCCAAATGCTTGAGCGTGTGGATCTTGATCCTGGACGGAAGAGTCATGCCGGACAGTTGATCGGCGCCGCTCATGGCTTGACCGGGCCGAGGGCAGCCAGCGCAGCGCGTAGTGTGTGCAGAGGAAAATGCTCACCCCGGCTAATGCCCGGGCATTCCGGCGTATGCGCGGTGAAAGACTCGCCGCCAGCGGCTTGCGCAAAGGGCTGAAATCCAACGCAGTGGCGGCAGCGCAACCAGGTTTCACCAAGCTCCCAATCCCGCGTCCAGTGCTCGATAACGCCGGCAGCTTGATAGTTCGTCCCATTCAAATCTGCGGTGCTCATGTCACACCTCCAGCGCGGTAAAGGTGGTGCGCCATTCCCTCCAGCCACTCATGGCGTACGCCTTGAGCTGGATCAACTGTTCAAAAGGTAGCGACCCGGAATCCTCCAGACCGTCCAGATAATTACACAACTCGCTCAAGGTGTCGGAAAAGGGCACCGGCGCTTCAGCACGCAGAGCGGCATTCAGGCGCTCAACCAGGCCGGCGCTGATCTCCTCGGGTAGATCATTTACCAGCTCGCGCACCTGGGCACGAGTCAGTATCGGTTCTTCATAGTGTTCGAAGGCGGACAAGTGAAGGGCTGACATCGAGGTCGTTTCCTTTTCGGGCGGTGTGTGGCATTCCATTCTAAGGCGTTCACGTTTCTCAAACACAAAAAAACCCCACACCTGGGTGAAGTGTGGGGCCTCTTTTACTTTAGTGACGATCTAGTTTAACGGGTCCGCATCAAGCGCCCTTCGCCGGGCGCTCACCGCTGAGGACGCGTCTGCCAGCCAGGCATGCCGCTGCCCCTGCTGCAGCACGCCCAAGCGGTCAAGCTCCTGCAAACGCCCAGCCAGCACACCGCTGGCATACAGAGCCGCTTCCATACTGTCCGCCTTGCTGATCGCCTCAAAATCGGGCAGAAGGTCAGCACGCAAGGTCTGTTGCAGCTCATCAACACTGTAGAGCATGTAGGGTTCTACTCCAGCTATTTCGTTAAGGTTAGCGCCGGGCTTAGTCGCCTGTGGGCCCTAACGGATGTCGTAGTCACGTTCCATAGAGTTTTCTGCAAGAGGCATTGGTCTCAAGGTCTGTAGCATTGTGTGCCCATCGGGAACCCGGCGAATTGCATCCGATAGCTTGCCCAAAGTGGAATCTGAGGTGAACTCAATCTCCACGTCTGGAAAACCGTCAGCATCAGGATGCATCGTGTATTCAAGGATCAAGCCCTCTGGCTTTACCAGCTCGAAAAACCGATTGAAGTCAACTAAGCACTCAGCCCTCATTGAAAACAACATCACGCTGGCAGTTCCCTGGGATGCCAGCAATTTTTCCATTGTTGCAGCTACGTCCGAGGACTTTGCTTGGCCGCCCCGAGTCCAGGTGTTGGATTGCCCTCTGACAATATCAGGCTTGCTGGTCATAACTGGTCATTCCTTCGATTTGGGGGTGTCGGATTATCCGCGTTACCGCGACGGTCAGGGAGCGGCTCGGTCCGGCTTATATTTGTTCTGTTAAACAGAACCTGTCAAGACCTTTTTAACCCCTGTTCTCTTCAAGATATCCCCCCAAGATCGAATGCTATAGGCCGGTCCATCTTTCTCTATATGGACTCCAAACTCGCGGTTCAACGCGGCGACATAAGTGTCAACGTTGCCCTTGCTCAACCCCGTCAACGCGGCCACGCTTGCAGCGGTGGGGGTATCAAGGACGTCTATAGCCGCCATCGTCACCAAAAGGCGACCTACGTGCCCCTTGGGATACTGGGGTACGCCATGTTCATTGATAGGTAAATCGCTCATTGGCGCTCTCTAGGTACTGATAAACAGAACTATAAGGCCAGGCCTAACACATGTCGAATGATTCTAGTCGCAGGGGCTTAAAAGCTGTCGCGCCCGGCTGCCTCAGTGCGTCTACTCTGTAGCAATGCCTTTCATAACAGGGTGATCCGGATGCAGCACGCCATACGAAAAAGTAACGCCGGGCTTGTGCTCTGGGGCGATATTTACGAACTCAAAGCGCTCTGGACGTTCATCCACCGTGTCATTGATGAAAGCGCCCTTTTGAACGAAGAGGACACACTGCTATCAGGGCTAGCGTATGAGGTGCGTCACGCCTTTGATGGCATGAGGCACAATGGCACTAGGGAGTGGTTCGGGGACGACGCGACTCCGATCTATGGGTTTGACTGTATTTGGCCAAACATGCTGATTCAGTTGGGCTTATTGCGAGCAAGTTTAGCCTTCATGTCTACTCTCACGAGAAATGACCAAGCAGTTATGTACGGGTTGGAACATACCGTATTGGATGGCCTTAACATCATGCTGCCTGGGGCAAGCGAAGATTTATACAAAACTGCGCTCATGGTTGCCCAAGAAGGTGGAGAACGTGCCAATGAAAAAATCCATAGCAGGACAAGTTACTTTCTGACGATAACTCCAGCAAAAAGAAAAACGGAACTTGGCGCGATTTTGGATACTCTTCTTTACATCCCTGCATTCAACAATCCTCTCCGACCGACGGTGTTCGAATCGTTCGAGAGCTGGTCTGAATATCCCTCTTACAAATGGTGAATTTGTCGCAGTGGATGACCGTTCGGTGTGTCGTCGCCTAGACAGAACTGGTGAGCGGCGTAGGTTGCGACAGTTCTCATTCACTAAATCCAGAATCGTTTTGTGGCTGTCACTATGAGACGAACTCTGTTTGATACAGACCAAGTGGCTATCTGGCCTCTAGAGCAGCAAAGACCAGGCGAAAAAAACCGGCGACTCTATGCGCCGGCTTTCGCCTTGCCGCGTTTGAAGGCCGAACTTAGATGGAAGGTCCATCTGGGGTAATTTCCGGCTCCATTGGCGTAATTTCGATCTGCAGATCTTGTAAGAGAAACGGCTCCTCGCCCTTGGACTGCTCAACCACCGCGTCAATCAAGTTTTGATTGGCCATGTAGGAGAACACCGGGGAGTCATTGAGACTACGAAGTGACTCCTGCCGCAGTTTGGAAATTTCCCAAACTCGCTGCAGCATGTAATCCCGCTCGTCCACGCCTGTGGCTTTCGCCAGCGGCACCGGCAGACCAGAGGCGGTACGACCGACCAGGAGATAGTGCTCTTGCTCATCGTTGTGGGCAACGCGCTGCAACCCAAACTTGACAATGCTTGGGTGCTGGCTCAACCGCAGCATCGGATCAGGATCCAGATTAACGTTGACGGCGTCTGCCGCTAGGTTGTGGACCAACGACGATTTCCCCGTGCGGAGCGCTTCAATCACGGTGAAGCCTCGATCAGAAGCCCGCACGGCGTAATAATCTGGGCGCAAAGGCCCATGGTTGCCGGCGATCTCGCGAGCCAGCATTACCACATCACCAGGCCTCATCACACTCAGTGCGGCCTGATGTCCCACAAAACTCGCCCAGCACCGCTGACGCCAAGCCGAGGCGCCACCGTCCAACGCCGGGGACAACTGTTCGATAAGCGTTTGTGGCGCGAAGGCCAGGCGCGGATTATCGCGCTCGCTCTGGATACCAAATTGAATGGCCCTCGGCGCCGGCTGATGGAAGTCGACAGCGTAAGGCAAAACAAACGCTTCGACCTGCCCCCCAGCCGTCTTGACTGCCGCGTATCCGGCCTTAGGCGTCAGCTGGAAGTCTACTACCTCCCCCTTATGCGCAAGCGCAGCCGAGAGCGCGTCCTGGAGCCGCTCGCCGGGTTCCATGAACACTTGTTTGACCATTGCGAACTGATCGGTATTGGCCCCGGATCTGATGTTGGCATTCATTCTCTTTGCCCCTGGGTCTTACATCTTGAAATCGTAGGAAGCACTTGGGATATCGACCGCCGGCTCAACTGGGTCTTCATGGTGGGCTGTAACTTCGATCATCAGCTGCTGGGCAGGATTCTCATCCATGTCCAAGCCATCACCCTCCTCTAAGTATTGCCCTGCCAGGTAGGCGTCAGCATGTTCAGCCAGCCATTCGTTACCGATCTCCTGCAACACCTGGTTCACGACCTGGCCATTGAATTGGTGCAAGTAGCCCAACGTCCGCTCTGTCAACAAGGATACTTGCATGTCATCGATACCAGGGTGCAAATCCCGGATCACTTGATGGATGGGTGCCAGACCAACGTTGAACTCGCACGCACCGTGCCCGATCATCATCAGCCCCTGCGACAGCGGTAAACCTGCGCCGCGGGTCACGTCCTGGATCGCGTTGACCGCGACAAGCATTTGATCAACACCAACCACTTCTTCTCGTACCGCGATTTGCGTCAGCGGCTGTACTTCACCCTCAACCTCGGCCGACCTCATCACCGCAACGCGGAGCAGTTGTTGATGAATGCCGCTCTCCTGACCTTCGGGCAGGAAAAATCGAGAAGCAAGATGCAAGGCAATACCTCCACGCAACTCGCGGGCACTGTCTGGGCCGTACTGTTCCACCAATTGCGGAAACAGATCTGACAACGCGGCATCATCCATCAGGGACCCGCGGACGTGCCCGGCGCGAATCAGGTTCGCCTGCGAGAGAAAGGTCGAATCCAGTCCAGCCGCCCGATCATTTCGCTGAGCAATATTGATCACAGCCACCGCACCCGCGATTGCCCGCAGCAGCCCCTCAGGCTGATTACCGGCGCCCTGATCACCCAACAGTTCATGTAGCTCGCCTGGAAACAAATCGTGCTCCAGGAGCTGGGCGATGGCCTCGGCGTGGAAGGCCGTTCTGACTTGTTCCAGCGCATCTGTAAAGTCTTGTCGTGTCACACGCATCTTCGCGCCCTCAGATATTCTTTTGAATAGTCAATGATATACATATGCCATTTATGATCAAAAGTATCCGTTCTGAAGCTTCATCCGTCAAATACATCCAAATCTTTGCTCGTAACTTTCGACTACGCTATATTGGCGCAATCACTCTATTAAATCGGTTGTACAGATGCCTATCCCTGAACTGACTCCAGAGGACGTGCCCACCGAGATCAAGCTGAAAGCTCTCGGGCTCACATTCACAGGCATACCACCTGTCGAGTTGGACATGTGGGGAACCTACCCTTTGCTACCTGCTGGCACGTTACTGATCGGTACGGGTACTGGCGGGTGGGCCTGGGGCGAACGGTTTTTCGTTCACGAATTCTTAGACGGGGGCTATATCACCGTCGATTTAAGGCGGGCGATCGTTGTCGAGATGCCTGCCTGGGAAGTGGCCGCCAGCTTCTACCGTTTGTTCTCCACCGACGCATACCCCTATCGCTCCCTGGAGGAGGCAGTCGCAGCAACTCGCAAAAGCATCCCACTGTTTGCACTACCTGCAGCTACAAGCAGCACCGATGCTTGATCTCCCTCCCTCAATCGCCAACGGCGAGATACCACGCCAATGCGTGGTGGAGACCATACAGCGTTATCAAATTCCGCCCGATCTGATCGTCGGCGTCCTGGGGCAGGAAAATGGAAGACTCGGAACCGCCAGTAAGAACAGCAATGGCTCCACTGATTACGGCCCAGCCCAGGTCAATAGCTCCTGGTTGACGGCTCTTCGGCCCTACGGTGTGTCTGCCCGGGATCTTCAGTGGAATGCCTGCATGAATTTGTGGGTGAGCGCCTGGATCATGCGAAGGTGCCTGAACAAATTCAACAACAACGCCTGGATGGCCATCGGCTGTTACCACACGGGCGAGAACCCGAAAACAGACACTCACGTTCGTCGCATGTATGACTACGCAAGCAAGATTCAACAGAAAGGTTTG
Source organism: Pseudomonas sp. GXZC (assembly GCF_026967615.1). Classification (NCBI taxonomy): domain Bacteria; kingdom Pseudomonadati; phylum Pseudomonadota; class Gammaproteobacteria; order Pseudomonadales; family Pseudomonadaceae; genus Pseudomonas; species Pseudomonas sp. GXZC. The sequence continues at coordinate 156,403 of NZ_CP114116.1, read as the reverse complement.
CGCTACGGCCCAAGTTTCCAGCAGTGGCTGACAAGCCCAAATGCCTCGAACATCGCGGCCAAATAATCTACTCAGCCTCGGCCTATCGAGCGACCCACTTATGGGGGGCCGTCCTCGACCAACCCACTACTCCATGGTGAACGAACCCGCCAAAGGGCTCTCTTCGTTGTCCAGTCGCATCGCCTCAATCAGAGCTTGAAGCGCGGCGACTGTCCGAGGACTTCGGGCGCAGTGGGTAACGAACTCAACCGAAGGAGCATAATCGTCCTTTCGGTCCATCGGTGGGATCACCTTCACATGGACGTCGCCGTCGACATCCCTGTACAGGGACAGTCGCCCATCAGGACTCATGTCTTCGCTTCGCTCGACAAGCATGATAGCTCCTCAATTGTGCTGCATTAGAGAGCGACCTGGTCTGACGTTTGATTTCCTTTTGAGCAGCTATCTCTCGCAGGCAATCGGTACTCCAGGTCACTCTCCAATACAGCCCGGGACGGGTTACGACTTGTCCGTTAACTGGTTGGGTCACTCAACGTGGTAGATCCGCTGGCCTGGCGATCCATGGCCACCGTGCCTGCCTGGCCACCCAATGACTTTTCTGCCTCCAGGGCAAGAAAGTGATCGATCAGATCCTGATCCCCACCAGCCCAAGTCAGCGCGTCGCTCATAAGTCTGAACGCTCGTTGATGAGTACCAGATTTACTCACTCGGACTGACCGCTTTTCCACTTCCAAGGTCCAGGCCCTATCTGTTTCGCTCAACAGCTTGGACGCGGAGATATTGCCGTTCTTTGATGCCAAGAGCATTCCTTGATACGCAAGGGAAACCCCTAGCATTGTCTTAGCAGATTCCCGGGGCCCACGCAAAATCCGAGCACCAACGTCTGCTGCAGCGCGGAACCAGGTGGGCGTTTCAGGAGACTCTGTGAAACAGCCCCCATCAACCACACCGTCGAAACCAACGGCAAGATATGCCTCATTGTTTTGAAGCGGATTGGAATAATCCGCGACACAAAAAAAGCCTTTCGGCATAGACAACTGAACAGGTTCTGCGCGCATTTCATTTCCTCGACTTCTGGAGCGTGATAGCGCCCCGGGCAATAGAATAAAAATTCATTACGGCAATGGAAGTATAGGCACATGTGCCTATCAGAGCAAGCGACGAGCTCAGGATCCCTAGTACAAGGTCATGCAAAAATTAGGGATACGGCTCGGACTTTAAAGCTTGAAGAACGGGTCGCCGGAGGCTCCAGATCGACCCGCATGCACTAAGGGGCGTCAATCCATCGAAATTTTTCGTTGGTTTGCTTTCGCACGATTGAATCAGAAGTATCGCGACGACGTGTGATCCAGTTCCATGGTCTGACCCACGACCTGAGCCAGAACCTCATAACTGGCCTTGCGGATCTCCCCACCGAGTTGGTGAGCCTCTCGCAATCGGTTAGATAGATCGGCGCTCTCCACGCCGGGGTCCTGGTTAAACGGACCACGGCACTGGCAGATTCGCCAATCGCCATCGTTGACCGCCAACTCCAATGTCGCGACTGGCCTCTCGACACCTTCTCTGCGGAAACTGTAGAAGGCGCCCGTGCCGTTCAGGTGCTTGTTGAAATAGCCATTGCCGTGGCCAATACAGTGGGACATAAGCTCTGACTCACGGCGGAAATCGGACAGCTCGATTAGGCGAACCACCACAAGGCCGCTTTGACCGTCGACAAGACGGTCCTCACCACCAGGCGTCATCACCGGCCGTGCACTGTTCTCCCCCGGCGCTGCAGCAGCGGGCGCCGGCGCAGCTTCATCCCCATCAAGAACAAGTTCTTCAGTCCATTGACGCGCTTGAACCTTCAAATCGTCCCACGTTGTCGATGGCACGATATCGACATCGCCGCCGGTCAGGAAATCACGCACCAAGATCGCGTCGCCGGCGACGTCCTGACACTCAGCCAGCGATTTGCCAGCAATCTCTCTGGAGAGCGCACGAATCATCAACTTCCAATCTTCGTCGTATGGCGCGCCGATGCCCTCCAACGAGATTTCAGCTTCGGCCAATACCACCAGCAATGATGCGGTCACTTCGACTGACGCGTCGCGCGCGGTCTCTGCCGGCGCAACGAGACGTGCAGGCCAGGATTGTTCGCCCCGGGCACGATAGAAAGTGAACACCTCTGCAGTCTGCTCTACCGAAAGGCTGTTCAACGCCTTCCAGCCCTTTTTGGACATTCCACGGTCTTTCAGATAGCCGTTGAGCCCACCACCATCCTGGTACGTGAGCTTGTCACGGACGCTCCACACCATGGGTAGCAGCCCCCGAGAGGTACTCTCGGGGATTGCGTCGGCCCATGCGATGAACGCCTGAGCCTCCTCATAAAGCGGCTCCCATGGCTTGGGAAGGCGCGGCGAGCCGATCATCAGCTTGAAGATTGACTGGCCGTTCATGCCAACGCCCTCCCCTCGTGCTGCATCTCTGCCCGACGCGCCTGCTCTTGGGCATCTGACCTGGCCAAGCTCCACTCCCGAGCCCGACTGTCCGTCGCCGGAGTACGGAACGACGCCCCGACATCGAGCAGGTGCTGCACAACGACCCGAAGCTCCTCTGGGAATTGGCCCTCACGCAGCGGGAACGTCATGGTCAGATCATTAGCAGATCGGATCCATTCACGACCGGCGGTCAGTTCACGCAGGGTCTCGTCTCCAAGAAGCCAACCTGAGCGCCCCTTCGCACGCGGCACAACTATTTTCACCTCGGCGCCGTCACGTACCCGACTGGCCTCAAGGAAATAACTGCAGTGAAGATCGTTACGCGCCTGCTCAATGTCCTTGGCTGGAATGCCGGCAATCTGAACATCTTTCAGGTTCATGTAGGTGCTGACGCGCACCAGGGTCTGAAGCCGGTGGACCAGGTAGTCCTGAACCTCGTCCACCTGCGTGAGTGTCATCGGCATGCGCAGCAGTTGGATTTGGTCAAAGTTGGACGGCATTACCACGCCAAACTCGCGAGTGCCGTTCGCTAGTGTATAGGTTGCAGGCAGACCTTTATGAAGCTCACCGGCCATCATGATGGCTTTGAGCAAGTTCCCGGAAAGTACGTGCCTGCGCATTTCGATCGAGCCGCGCGGCAGATCTTCGTACTCACGCAGGACTTCGGCACGCAGTTGACCGTCCTGGTCAATCAGGTCGCGCTCTGGATCCCCGATCGTAAATGCCAACTGAGCCCAGTCAACCATAAATTCTTGAGGGTCTGCGTCGGCCCCCTCCAGAAATTGATCTCTCTGAACCTGACGGGCCTCGTTCAACAGCAAACTCACTGGAACACGCGCTTGTCTCATGTGCTGATCCTTGCTGACCAGCATCAAACGCCACTCATAAGGGCTGTGTAGCTCCTGAGCCCACGTTGGAGGCTCAATACCCACCACATGGAAGTCGATCGGCGTGTCCGACTCAAGGCGCAGAGACAGATGTGCCCCCAGCTTGATTCGCTCGGCGACGGACAAAAGTCCCATGTAGTCCCTTGCCGCCCGGGTACTGAATGACTCATGGCGTGCGTTGGCCAGATCTTCGAGGGTTTCACCGTCGTTGCGCTCCGCGAAGAGATCTCGAACATTGTTCATCCGAGTCTGCATGCGCTGAGTAATTTCCGGCATCACTTCAGCTAGAGGTTGTCTCGACCAGTTTCGCGACGCGCCATGCGCCATGCTTAGCGCTTCGCGACCATCATTGATCAATGTACGCACGGTGTCTGGGGTCAGCGCCGGAAGGTCTTCAAGATAAGACAATTCCTTCAGGACAACTGCCCCTTGAAAGACCGAGTCACCGGTCGCTGGAAGCAGGACCACTTCATTCACTACCTGGGCCTTAATGTCCAGGTGACGGCTGCGGAATGGGTTGATGCCACGACGCTCCAGATCCTCCAGCTTGCTTTCGTAGGCCCTGATCAGCCCGTCCATCATCGTGTCCTGCACATCACAAGGCAGCAGCAAGCCCATGGCCGTCACGCGCGACGCCAAACCGGTGTCACCGCCATGTTCCTGCAACTTGGCCGCCTCTGTAGCCAGGTTGATGCACATGACATCAGCCACTTCCTGGTTGTCCTGGAGATAGGACATCGCAGCTTCGCAGCCGACCCAGTTGAATAGGTCTGGCATACCGCCGCCGACTTCGGCTTCGCGGGACCCGCGGGTCAGGGACATCATGTTACTCAAGCGCCGACGCATGATCGCCATCGAGCGTACGGCAACCGGTACGGCCGAGCCTGGCAACGTATAACGAGGGGGGACGACCATATTCGCTCGGAAAACACGGCCCAGAGACTGCTGGAACACGTAGATATCGTCATCCGCCTGGAGCACGATCATGTCTCGCTTGCGCTGATCAGCGAATCGATAATCAGCGTGCAAGTCGATGCCCGTAGCGCCGGCCTTATTGATGATGATGCCAGTCGTCTGCCCTCCATTGAAATCATTCATGACACGTTGACGATCGCGCTTGGAAGAGTCACGTCGACGTTGAATCTGATAAACGCCTGGACGAACCTGTTCGGCCTTCCAGCGTCGGCCGGTCAACTCACCCATTTCATACCCAGCTGCCCGCAACTTATCGCTGATGTAATCGATCGGCGAGACAGGGATGGTGTTGGGAATACGGTTCAGCGCCGCTTCGAACTCTGCCATGACGCCGCGAACATTCATGTTCGCTTCCAGCTGACGCCCAGCCAGCAACAGTTGCATCTGTTCCGGCAGCCCTCTCCCTTGGAGGCTTAGCACCGGATCCTGCAAGTTGAACGGGTGGTTCGCCCCACCGAATGCAATATTGATCTCGGTGATTTTTCGGGCCATGCGACGCAGGACGCTGGCAAAGTTCATCTCGACCTCAGCACCGTCAGGCTGAACATCGTTTTCGACGAGCACCTTGACCACTTCGGTCAGAAGAGACTCCATGGTGCTTTGCAGCACGAGCGTCGGCTTGTTCCCGCTACGAGCGGACTCAATCGCCATATCGGCGTAGAAGTCGGCATGAACGGCAAGCAGCGCTTGCTGACTGAAATGGTGAAGGGTTGAACTAAAATGCATGCTGCTCAGGCCAAGTTGCTCGCGACCGCGGCGACGGCGCTCCTGGGCTTCACGCTGGCGGGTAAAGTAATCGTTGCGATTTACGTCCTGCGTATAGCCCACAACCACGACCTGCAGTTCCAGCAGCGCACGCAGCGCGGCAGAAAGAGCGTCCATGTTGGCCCGGATGCCAGCCACATATTGCTCCGGCACCTCGGGTGAACTGTATTCAGCACGCGACATATCGTGCTCGCGTCGAATGTATTGCCCCTGCTGCGCGAGCATCATGGGCACCGCCTCCATCGCTGCAGCACCACCCTTGCGCAAGATTTCCTGAATCTGGTGAGAGTTGCCCAACAAGGACAGGTCCGTGCCGGCGTAAAGGCTCAGGTTTTTCCCCTCTTTCGCCGATGTCGCGGAACTGAACAACGTGTGGCGAGAAGCTTCGGAGATAGCGCGCAAATTCATGCCACAAAGACTGTCGACCCCGGCAGACAAATGCGACTCATCGACCAGAACCAGCGCATCGGCGGCGACGGAGCGAAGCCAGTCAACCCGCGGAGTATCGGCTTTGGTCATTAACTGAGAATGGCAGGTGAAGACCACCCTGATACCTGGCGGCAACTCACCGGTGGCATACACCTCGTTCAGTTCATCACTGGTGCGGCCGGAAAACATTTGCTCGCCCTGATCGTTTTCAATCCCGACGCCGGTGCTGGTAATCAGCATGCGGGTGCGATCAACCAGTTCACTCATGCCCAAGACTGCCATCTCGCGAGCCATAGAGTTGTAGAGCGTTTGATCCTTCGTAACGAAAATAGCGGGCATATCGTTCAGGTGGGCAAAACGGATGATGCTGGCCAGCACCCGACCCTTGCCAATCCCCGTCAGGTCGCCGAGCACCATGTTTCGATCGCGGCCGAACGAATCCAACGCCAGGGCAACTGCGTCCACCTGTTCGGCGTACAAACGCCCGTCTAGGTCCGCCGGCGAATCAAATCCCAACTGACGCGAGACAAAAGCATCCACGTCGCCGTGCCGCTCCACCAAACGATCGAGTGCCGATGAAACAGCTGTGGCCATGTTGGCGGGGACCATCGTCCCTTGAGACCGCAGATTGCTGCGCGCTACATATTGGACACGACCGGCGGTCTCCTCCATGTTCAAATCCAAACCACGACGGCGATCGGCACGGCGCTCATCGATCTCAGCACGCACACGCTGTTCGTCAGCTACGGAAAGATCGGTGCCTGCAAGATTGACGTCTGCAGGAGCTTCAGCTGCCGCAGGATCTTCCGCTTGGGTTACGCCAATGCTGCGACCAGTCGCTGCAGCCGCTCCACGGGAGACAGCGTCGCGAGTTTCTCGACGTCCATCTCGCCCTTCGGATATCGCTCCAGCGCCGCCTCGACTATCTGGGCCATCTGCGACGCGTCCGCGTTCATCGCCGCGTAAAGATAGTTCTCGATCAGCGCCAATGGACTGTCCGGCACCAGGTCCCGGGCGAGCATCGCCTCCGCGAGCATCGCCGGTGTCAACTGACTCCCCGGCAGAAAGGCCAGCACGCTGCGACCCAGGCTCTGCGCTGCGAACTCTTCCAGATCGCTCTGCCGCATCAACCCCTGGTTCAACGCGCGCTCCAACTGGGCCGCCAGATCCCGCTGGAACAGCTCCTTCCACTTGCTCCAGCTCGGTCGCTCCATGAACTCGTTGTGCTCTGTCTCGTTCAGCACCAGGCCGAACGTCAGCAGCATCTCCTGGTTCTCGAACACTGGCAGCAACCGAAACAACTTCACCTTCTTGCCCATAAACGTCTCTCCACACACCATTCAGGAACGAACCCATTTGCGGTTCATTGGTGACACTTGCAAGCAGCGCATCACTGAGGCTTGCCAAGCGTCTTTCCACTGGCAAGGTTGAATCAACAAAAAGCACCAGGCGGTGCGTATCCCCTTTCGAACTTCCCCAAACCGCAGCCACAACTGGGAAGTCAGTATTTTCAGCAAGGAATCGGTTCACACCGGCAAGCAGACGCTCTTGAGAATTCCCCAACACCATCAAGACCGCCTGCGAATCCTCAGGCATGCGCTGAAGCACCTCGCGGAACACGTCAACCCAAGGGGACATCAAAATCGCCGCGGAGGGCCCCATTGCTTGAATACGCTCAAACTCTTCGGCGCCAGGCATCACCGGGTAAGACGCCTGCAGGATGGGGCGATCGTCTCCAGCGTGGATCGCATCCACGAACTGCTCAATAGCAGACTTCGGATTTACCGCTGGCTCAACGGGCGCTGCGGGGGCGGCAACTTCCGCCTCAGTAGCAGGCTCAACTGCAGCAGCCGGTGGTAAGCCGGACAAAGGCTGCTCGATATTAGGTGCGACATCGTCGAGGAAGCCGGGAATGAATAGCTCTTCGTCTTTGGCCTCAAGGGCGGTTTCCTGCAGATCGAGTTCGCGAGCTTTTGCAGTCCATTGATTGAAACGATCAACGGCGCCATCGATTAACTGCTCAGGGAACTTCCCTTCAGCGTCTGGACTGACCAGCAACACTGTCGAGCGATCACGGTCCTCAAGGAATGCCTTAGGCAACTTCACCAGCCACGCGGCAGCTGATGCCTGGTCAGCCAGCGGTGGAAAATGGATAGCAAGAATCTTTCTTTCAAAAAAATAGCCTTGCTTGCCTCCGAGCTCAAGCAATGCCTGCTTGGCAGCCTCAGTGCCCCCTAAGGCAACGAAAAAAAACTTCCCCTCGGAGTTGCGCCACATCTCAAGCGCAGCCCCGTAGGCCTCAAGGTTAAGCCACCGGATCGGCTTCATCGCTAACCTCCATAAAGTGCTGGATTTTCGAATTCTGTGCTTCGTGCAACACGTAGGCGCGTTGTCGGTTAGCCCTGGAAACAACTTCAGTTGAGTGCAGCAGCCTGAGCGCCACAACTTCTATCGTGTTGAATACTCAGTACTATAACATCGGCCAAACATATGTCCAAGCCGACTAAACACCACAATCCTTATTCACTTTTGGCATATGGCGCAGAAATCTTAGATCGGTTTTGCCAAACCGCTGTTCGTCACATTGCGCCGGCACGGTGCAAACAATAGATTTTACACATACAAAATATTGTACTATTGAGCTGACGATAGCATTTACAGGCAGGCTCAGCCGCTCTTGGAAGGAACACCTCTATGCGCATAAAAACCATCGCCATTGCCACGACTCTCTCGCTTGTCCCAATGTTTGCCTCAGTTAAAGCTTATGCCGCCGTAGATACCGCGCTTCTGGCCGCCATTCTGCAGCAGGCCATCGCCCAACTGCTTCAACAGCAAACGATCAACACCACTATCGATGATGGGCTCGGCAACGTTGAGGACGCGGTTAAGTCGACAGAGCAGACCATCAAGCAGGAGTCGGAACAAAACGCCCGTGCGATCGTCAATGGCCAAGTCAGCGTTTATAACCAGCAGAACCAAAAGGACCAGCAGGCTTCGACGTTCTGCCAAGAAGACCAAGTTCTGCCGACACAACTTGGCAAAGCAGTAACACAGAAAACCTACAGCCGCCAAACCAGCTTGTACAACAAGTACAACGCCGTGGATGCCGTGCGCGAACCCGCGAAATTCACCGCGAAGTTAAACCGCGATGTGAAATCCAACGTCACGGAAGCTTGCGACCCCAGGGTTCTTCCCCCAGTAGGTAAAAAGGACCTCGACAACGGTCCGTCTCCAATGAGCTGCACGGAAACCCAGATCGAGCTTGCGACCTCTGTAGCGAGCGGCAGAAAACCTGCCCCGCAACCACCAGACGCGCTGAAAGAAACGGACGTCGGCGAAGTACTGCAACAAGAGATCGATACCTACAACTTCCGGATGTCAGCCGTGGAAGGAGCCATTGGGTCGTCGATGAGCGAGGAAATGGACGCCAAGATCGACGCGTATCAAAGGCTTTTCGCTTCTCCCACTATTGAAGAGATCAACGCCATGAGCGGCACCGGTGGAGTGTCCCGTGATGCCCTGGTGCAACAACAACTTCAAAATCAGTTGCTGTTGAACATCTTCAAGCAGTCCGTTGAGCAGCAGCGCCTGCTTGCGATTCTTGTTTCGCAGCGCGAGGAGGATCACCGCAAACAAATCGGTGCACTCATTAGCAACTCCGGCCGCCAGTAAGGAATGCCTATCATGACAACAGAGCAACGACCGCCGGCGGCGCCGGAAGCCCCACAACGATCAAGACGCTCCAAAGCCCTTGCCGGCCTGGGGTGGCTCACGGGCGTCACCCCAACCAAAATGGCGTTTCAGGAAATCAGTTCCATGGCTCGGATTTCGGGCTGGGCCCTCTCAAGCTTGAAGGGAATGGTCACCTTCAACCGAGCTCAGGCGAAGGATGACGCAGAAAGTGCGAAAAAAGATCCTGAGCGCTTTTGGGATGAACTGGTGGTCAGTGCAAGCATCACTGAACGATCGTTGCGTATACGATACACACTCGCCTACTGGTTCAGTTACCTACTCTTCACGGGCCTCGCCGGCGGGATCGGCATGGTTGCCACCATTTACTCCATCCCTATGGCCTTGATCGGCAATGTCATGCTGCTCAATGTGCTGCTGATCATCTACGTCTCCAATCTTCACAAGCTGTACACGGCCCGGGAGCAAAAGGTGATCACCATCCCGGCGTTCATCAAACAAATCATCAAAAACCCTGGACTGCTATTCCCGATCCCGCTTCCGAAAGACTTCAAACTTAGAATCGCCGCCCCGCCTAAAGGAGATACCCCATGAACTCCTTCTCCGCACTCGTCCTGGTGTGGTTGTTTGGCACCTGGATGTTCAATGCCGGCGAACTTTCAAGTCTTGGTAGCGTGCACGCGACCGAAGTTACGCCACTCACGATTTTCGCTAGTTACTTTTCGATCGTCGGCTTGGCCGGATTCGGGATCCTTTCGTCGTGGGCTATGTTTCTCGGGATTTTTCGACTCCGGCAGAACGGGAATTTTTTCGGCCAACGGGACGGCAATGAGGCTTTTTTCTATCCTCTACGCGTGATCCTTGCGCTGGCTCTCTGCGCACCGGTTATTCCGGTCTCAAGCGTCGGTGGTTCAGACATCGTGCTGACCCCAGGTCACCATTTGATTGGTGGCATTGCCAAAAGCGGAAGCAACTGGGGAGATGATGCGCAGACTCAAAGTTTCAAATTGATGCACACCTACAACCTTTTTAACGAGCCCAGCTATGAGGTCTCGATCAGTAAACCTGAAGCAAAGGGCATGATTGGCAACTGGCTTACCCTGGCAACATCGGCCACCGGCTATTACGTCCACAAAAACCCCCAGGACCACCTGGCCGGTATCAGCGCAACGGACCTGGCCACCAAATTGGCGGAGGGCGCATGGCGTCGGCAGTACACCGACAGTTCGAAGCCTGGCTATTACGGCGCCGCGTCGGCGACGGATCAGTTCATAAACGAGATTCTCAATAACACCGCGATCCCATTGATCCCCCCAACTGACGCGATCGCCGCCGCGATCAAGCACAGCGATCCCACAGTTGCAGAGGGTGCCGGTGAAGGCACCGTTGGGCATGAGATGGGGTCTGAGAACTTCCTCTGCAGCTACACCGGGGCCAGTGGTTTCGCAGCATCGATCGTTTGCTCCGACGAGCAGATAGCACTGCGCGTGGCCAACGACAAATCTATCTCCGAAGGCCTTGCCTCTGCACAGCGGCAAATGTGGCAACGACTTGTACAAACACAGCTAAGCCGTCACATGAGCGTCAAGAACAACGCGTCCGCCGCAGAGGCAGCTGCACTTTCTACCTCTGCGCAGACTTACCTTGAGCAAGAGGTTGACTGGTACACCACCACCGCGAAGGACGTGATCCGTCAAACGATCGCTGGCAACCTCCTCGCCGAATCCCAAAGCTACTTTGAGTCTCTGCAGGAGTGGGGTTGGATGATGGGGGGAACCTTTGTCTTACGGGCAGCGAACGACTTCACCCGGGCGCAAGGCTATGCATCCGAAGGCACCTCTAAGCTTTACCCTACCAGTAGCCTGGCCGACCTCACGGTAGGCGACGATCTGACAAAGTTGACCATGAACCAGGTTGACCGGGAGTTGCAGGGTAAGGGCACCTCGACCAATTTCAAAGAACTGTTCGGACTAAAGATCCTGGGCACCGACCCATCCAAGGCCAACCTTTACACTGTTGCAGCCTTCGGCCGGGAGCTCGCCGGCACCGGCATGATGTTTGTCAGTGGTAGTGGCCTCTCCTGGCTGACCAACCAAAGCAAGGGCTTCACCAAGGCCCTGTTTCTGATAGGCGTCGTCCTACTGATCGCCGGCGCGCTGATTGGATACGTATTGCCTGTTGTCTTCGCAATCTTTGGACTGATGGGCGTGATCAGCTGGTTGACCTTCGTAGCCTCAGCGTTTTTCGGGGTGACACTTTGGGGGGCCGCCCAAGCCGCGCCGAAGGGTGAGGAGCATACCTCGCAAATGGCTGGCAAGGGCTGGAACACCCTGATCTTCATTGGATTCTATCCGGCACTCGCGGTTGGTGGACTGGCCGCAGCAGTGACCATAACCAGCATCGGGCTGCCGATCGTGAATACCATCATGTCCGGACTTTGGGGAATGATGGACAACGGCGTTGCGGACCTTAGCCAGCCTTTCGACGCACTCGCAGGCGTATTGATTGGCTCTGTAATGATGGTGCTGTTGACCTGCTTGCTTTTTTGGTCGGTGTGCATCACATCGGCTTCGTTGATCACCAACTTTCCAAGGACTGTACTGAACATGATCTCCTTCTCGGAACCCGGGCTTAACCCGTATGAAAACACGGCCCAGGGAGTCATGGGCGGCATCAGCGGCATGGTCAAAGCTCCTCTGTCGATCGCAAGCCAAACCCTCATGCGCAGGTTTGTAACCCCTGGCGGTTCACCCGGGGCGCCAGGCGGAGGGGGGGTGTAAGCAACAAACTGGAACGAATAACCCTGGTCACGGCCGGGGTTTTTTGTGACTGAAATCCCAGGCAAAAAAAAGGGCGCCCTATTCGGTGCGCCCTTCTATTGCTGCTTGTGCCACATTCATACTCAATACCCGAACCTGTCAGAGATAGTTCTTGAAGAACACTGGGAAGTTGTTGGCCAACGCCTGGTGTATGGTGCGACCGAACTCATACTTGGTGGCAACCTTGTAGCCATTACCAGCCGAGTAGACTATGTGCACGCCATCCAACTGACCAGCAGCTACGCCGCCTATCTTCTGCGCCGCGTTAGGCTTCAGGTTCTCAATGAACTTGCCATCTATGTATAAGGCATTCACATAGACATCTCCGTCGACCTTGGTTACCTGGTAGTGATAGACCTTGCCAGGGAGGTTTTTCAGAGGTGGAACGTTCTGATTGAAATAGGCGGTGGCATCCGCATCCCATTTAGCGGGCCAGACCTCACCATTCTTCTGGCCACCGCAGCCCACCATCACAGCAGCAGCAACAAGCAGTGCGCCCAGAACGCTCATCAGTTTGATCTTTTTCATGGTTTTGCTCCTTGCCCGTCACTTGGGCGACTGCACATTCGTTGTGCCTTTGTAGATATGAAAGCATATTTTTCGATAAGTTCAAAGTCTCGAAAAAAAACCTCCACAGTCGAGCACTGCTGGAGGATCACATAAAAGATGCCGCGTCTTTAAAGCTTGCCCGAGGCACGAGCATTGGTCACCGAATCCTATCTAGAAATCCTTAGGCGAGAAAGCTTTCTCCATAGCGCTTTCTCGCGTTATGACCCCTTTCGCAATCAAACCTTTAAGGCACATATCGAGAGTTTGCATGCCGAGGGCACCTCCGGTTTGAATTGTGGCAAGCAACTGAGCGACTTTGTCTTCGCGGATAAGGTTTCTGACGCCAGGCGTTCCCAGCATCACTTCATGAGCGGCAACCCGCCCTCCCCCAATCCTCTTCACCAAGGTTTGTGATATCACGGCATGAAGAGACTCAGAAAGCATCGATCGGACCATTGACTTCTCTGCAGCCGGAAACACGTCAATCACTCGGTCAACAGTTTTTGCACCGGAGGTGGTGTGTAGTGTGCCAAGTACCAGGTGGCCAGTCTCCGCGGCGGTGAGTGCCAGCCGTACCGTTTCCAGATCACGCAGTTCCCCCACCATAATCACGTCTGGATCCTCACGAAGCGCGGAACGCAAAGCCGCTGAAAAGCTATGAGTATCGCGATGAACTTCGCGCTGGGTGATAAGACAATTCTTTGACAGGTGCACAAACTCGATTGGGTCTTCAATGGAGAGCACGTGCAGAAGCCGGTGCTGGTTGATGTAGTCGATCATCGCTGCCAATGTGGTGGACTTCCCTGAGCCCGTTGGTCCCGTGACAAGTATTAAGCCACGAGGAACCTCTAGAATTCGACGAAAGACTTCGCCCAGGCCAAGATCCTCCATCGTCTGCACTTTGTCTGGAATCGCCCGGAAAACAGCACCAACGCCTCGGTTCTGTGTAAACGCATTGACTCGAAACCGAGAAACGCCCTGTATTTCGTAGGCGTAATCAATTTCGAGATCGGTCTTATAAGCCGATTTTTGAGCTTCACCCATGGTTGCCAGGATCAATTCGTGAACCGCCTCAGGAGTGTACGCCGGCATATTAATCCGCCGCATGTCTCCATCGATCCTGAGCATTGGGGGAAGGCCCGCAGACAGGTGCAGATCTGACGCTTTCTGCGCGATGCAAAAGGATAAGAGTTCTTGAATGTTCAATTCTTTAGCTCCCGATCCCTATTTATGCTTCGAACTTGGCAGTGTGTTTGCACTTCGGAAAACCGGAGCATGCCCAGAATGGTCCTTTGGAACTCTCGCGTAAGACCATGTGCTTCTTCTTGCACTTCTCACACAGTTCACCCACTACCACATCAGCCTTGGGGATAGGCTTGCCGTCTGGGGCAGCCTTCAGACTGGTTTTGCACTCGCGATCGCTGCAGGCCCAGTAGGGTCCGAACTTTCCGTTCTTCAGGTACGCCATCGGCTTGGCGCACGTCGGGCAATTGGTCGCAAATCCGTTGAACTCGAAGATGGGCTTCATGGCGTCTGCGCGCTCTTGGTTCATGCCTTTCTGCTTATAAAACAGTGCGCATCGCTCAACAGCGTTGTTGGCAGCTTCCATCGCTTTTTCGAACGAGATTCTTTCGAAGCGGACATGGTCCATGTAGTCCTCCCAAATCGCTGTCTGACCTGGATCTTTCAGGATATCTGGAATGGACTGAATCAACAGAAGGGACTTTTCAGAGCAATCGATATCCCCTTTTTTAGGCCCCGGGATAATCAGTTTGCGATTGCGAAGTTCTTTCACCATGTTGGCTCGCGTAGCTTCAGTGCCGAGCCCAGAGGTCTCTTTCAACCGTGCACGTTGCTCTGGTGATGTTACAAACTTGTGCACATTGATCATGTCTTCAAGCAGTGTGCCTTCGGTGTAGTAAGGCGGCGCCTTGGTGACACCCTGCTTGACATCCACCTGCTGAACTTGCGCATCCATCCCGTCCTTTAACGGCGGAAGCTGCTTCGTTCCCTTCTCGCCGTCATCTTGGTTGGACTCAGCAGCATTAGGCTGCAGGGCCTTGAACCCCAACTTCAGAGGAGTTACCCCAGACGCCTTCAGGAGGATCCCTCCGGCTGGCAACGTGGCGTCGACCTGGTTGTATTCGTAGTCAGGTGAAAGAGCACGGATGTAGTACAGCACAATCAATTGGTACAGGAGCTTCTCGTCACCGGACAACCCTGTAGGGATTGACGTAGTCGGCAAGATTGCATGGTGGTCGAAGTTCTTTTGAATCTCCGAGTCAGGTTGAATTCGGTCTTTCCGGTAGATAGGGGTCGGGGTGCCCGTAATAGACAGCGAGGGCACCCAGCCAGCGCCTTCCAGGCCAGCAAGAATACCTGGCACATCCGGGATCTGTTCCTCAGGCATCAAATTACAGCCCGTACGCGGATAGGAAATGTACTTGGCGTCATAGAGTGACTGACCAATATCAAGCGTGTGATCCAAAGTCCACTTCCAGCGGCGGCTGCATTCTTTCTGTAGATCTGATTGACTTGGAAATTTAGGGGGCGATTCCCGTTTGTCATTCGATTCTACGGCTAACTGTCCGCGGGCGCCTCGGATGGAGGCAGCCAATGCGTCCGCTTTGGACTTTTCCCAAAGACGGTGTTCATGGCCTTTCGGAGCAAAGGTCATCACGACATCACCCGCACTGGTGTTCACCAGCGCCGCCAAGGTAAAAAACACCTGAGGTGTAAAGTTGATGATTGCTAAATGGCGAATCACTACCAGGTTCAAAACCGGCGTCTGCACTCTGCCAATTGGGAACACCGTACCCGACGGCGCGAAGGTCAACGTTGCACCTCGGCTGTTGGTCATTCCCCACATGTAGTCAAATCGGGAGCGAACCAAAGCAGCCTGGTGCAGCGTATCAAACTCACGACCGTCACGCAGTTTGTTCCAGGCGGCCCGTAAACTCGCCTCGTCGAGTGAAGACGACCAAAACCGAAGCAGTCGGTATTTAGAGTTACCAGAGAGGTCAATGAGCTCTCTACCGATCAACTCCCCCTCCCGTCCACAGTCAGTCGCGATGATGATTTCGTCCGCCGACTTGAGTAGGCGCAGGACCGTTTTGAGTTGCTCTGCTTTGTCCTTGTAAGCGGCCATTTTCCAGGCCTTGGGAATGATAGGCAGGCTCTCAAGATCCCAGGTTTTCCAACGCGGCTCCATGTCGCCTGGCTCAACCATCTCCACCATATGGCCGATCGAATGAGTGAAGATCCAGCCATTCTTCGCCTTGTGGTAGCCAGCCCCACTTTCCGCGATTCCGAAAAGCGATGCATGCACTTTTGACTGAGTCGGTTTCTCACATAGGACGACGGTTGTCATGGTTCAAAAGACCTCGAATGATCATTATGCAATGTCAATAATATAACAGAGACCAATCACATAATTAATCACAAGAAATAAAAAAGCCAGGCGGGCACCAAGGAATACTCCTCGCTGCCTGCCCGGCTTTAAAAGCTCTGTAAAAATCTGTTGTTAAATACCGTCAACGGTCTGAAGAAACTCAGCAACAAGCGACGCAATTCGCTCCGCATCGGCTTCATGATCACAGGAAACTTCAATTTTTCCTTTCACGACCTTAATCGTCCCGATTGGCCGCGCTTTTGAATACAGCGCGCGCGGCTCTGTACGCGGCGGCTCTTTTCCTGCGTTCAATTTATCCAAAATCCAACGAATCGCTCCCTGCTGCGCGAGCTTGCCCTCACTCATACTGGCGACAGCCTGCAAAACAACCCCCTCGTCACGCTTCGAGAGCTCAACGAACTTCAACACATTTTTTGTGCCAATCAAGCGGGGTTTCTTTTTCAGATAGTCCTGGATGCTTTCAGGAAGACTCAAAAAGCCGAGACAACGACTCACCGTAGATTGATTGACTCCTACGCGCCGGGCCAGGGCGCTGGCAGTTAACTTTTGGTTGTTATCCATGATTCTGCGGTAGGCTTTGCCCGCCTCGAAGTCAGACAGGCCAGCTTCACCATAGTTATCAGCAAGCGCCTCAATCTCGGCTTCCGCATCAGAGAGCTCACAAACCCTGGCTCGAATAGTCTCCCAACCCAGCAAGAAGTGAGCACGCCATCTACGCTCCCCCCCAACCAACTCATATCGCCCATCGCTTTTTTTGCGCAAGATGATCGGTCTTCGTAAACCGCCTGCTTCGCTGATTGAAACTGCAAGCAAATCAAGCTCAACCTCATCGATACTCAATCTTGGCTGATAGGGAGAAGGGTCAATGAGGATTATCGGAATTTCGTCTGATTCAGTGCTAGCAGGCGTTATTGTGCTTGCCGTCGCATTTCTGGACGAGGCGCCCGGGGCGTTGCTAGGCTCATCATCCAGCAACCCTCGCCTAGCCAAAATATCATCGAGACTAACGTCAAGATTCTTGTCCGGTAGAACAGCAGGCGCTCGAACGCCTTGAATATGAGCCGGCGCAGCAGCGGCCGGTCCTTGCTCGGGAATATTTCTGTCCTTACCCAGCGGCCGCACTTGCTTAGCCATCTTCACCACCTCGTAATCTGACTTCCTATGCACCGTGCATAGGTCAAAACCTAAGGAAACCTATAACATCGATTATGCACCGTGCATAGATCAAAAAATGATCAGCTATGCACCGTGCATAAATTTAACCAAGACCTACAGTGTTCCGGATTCGAGTCAGAACCTCGGAGAAAACCCCCCGCATAGCCCCCAACGAATTTTCTGAGCCATGTTTCCACGCCATGATAGGCACACCTTCTTCCAAAGCCTTCGAGTAGTCTTCTGAGAAAAACAGCCTTCCGTCTGTAACGCGGCCAGGAAACAGTTCAGATAAGCGAGTGAGGTTTGCGAGGATGCGAGGGCGATTTTTGATAAACATAGTCGGGATGGCGATAATCTCCGGCGACCGCTGGAAGTCTTCCTTGAATTGCGCCAGTTTACCGGCAAGACGCGAAAGAGCTCGAAAGGAGAAGCGGTCCATCCGAACCGGGCAGACCAGGAAGTCACTGGCTACCATGCTGTTTCGCGTAATGAGGGAGCCCGACGGAGCGTTATCAAAAATAATGACGTCATACCCGGAAAAATCACAATGCGGCAACTGGCCTGCTCGCGCCTTATTAATGTGGGCGGCATATCTAAAATCGGAGTTATTGGCCGCGCCAAGCGCGATATCCAAATCGTCTAACGATTCTTCAGCTGGAATCAAATGCGGACCATGCTCACCGAATGGCTTTTTAATGACCTGCTCCAGTGTCATGGCCGGGAACATATTGCTGATTCCCAGCAGGTTACCAAAATGACCGTTGATGGCTCGGTCACGGGAGATACCCATCTCTTCCAGCTCCTCCGGGGTAAGGTCGGGATCATAGCCCAACATACTCGACGCATCAGCCTGGGGGTCGTTGTCGATCAAAAGGACCCTCAATCCTTGGAATGCCAATTCCATCGGTAGATTGACTGAGCAGGTCGTTTTCCCAGTTCCACCTTTCTGCACAAACATTGAAATCGTGATTGGCCTCGACAGACCTTTTGTCAGTCCCTTTTCGCGACGCAAAAAAGCAATTTTGCAAATGTCATCCACCGTATAGGCGCGTGCGGAAATGGCGCCGCGTGGCACACGGCGGATATCCAAGTCATGGTCACGCTCTACAGCCTTCAATGTCTGAATGTTGAGACCCAGCGCTTCAGCAGCAAACTGGGGCGGGAGATACAACGAGCTAAAATCAGCGTAGGGGTAAGTTTCTTGGTTCGCATCGTAGGCCATGGCTAACACCTTTCAGGGTCGATATGTGCCATTACCGTATACGAAAGAACAATCAAGTCAAAGCAATATATGGTTAAAGTCCATTTTTAGGCCGTAAACCGTATATTTAGAGCCTTGTTGAGTGAGCAACGTTTTACGCGGAGAGGGGAGGGGAGGGGAGTTATGGCGAACCAACCAGGAGCAGTGACCAAACGAAGCTGGCCACCGCGCCTCGTTACATGTTGGGCAAGGTCATCTGACGATCTTTACGCTGACTACGCGGCAGCCCCAGAGATTGCTCAGAGGCCGCCATTCGCTTGGAACCTGCCATTACTTGCTTGATCCATTCCTTGCCTGGGTAGAGGGTAAACTCCGCGTCGATGATCGACGGACGGCCGCGGGGGCGTCGAGTTGGATACAGCTCTTCAACCTTATAGTCCTCTAACAAGCCATCCACTTTCATCTTGTCGAGCTCCTTGCAGATCGCCTGAAGGCTCCCATTGAGCTTAACGTGGGAGAGTCCTGCGGTGAGCCTCTTAAGATCGAGCAGCCTGAAGGTAAATGGCAGTTGTGAGGAGATGTTCGGCACCAGGTAATGCATTAACCGAATGAGATAAGCACCAGGCGGTGTATACCCCTTGGTGATCCCCATCGGGAACTGACGGTAAGTGACATTTTGAATGGCATGGGCGATCAGTGGATGAAGCTTAACCGACCATACATCGCTACCAATGGCCACATCCGCTTGTTCTTTGTTGCGCTCGAACCCCGGTAGGATAGCCTCACGCTGGTCACGCTTATCATTGTTAGAGCCGATGGTCATGATGGAGGACGAGAGAACCTCCAGAGCCTCACGGATCTGACCGTGGCTCAATGTGCTGCCCATCGATTTGAGAATCCGCGCAAGGTCTCTGATGGAAAATTTGACGTAATAGGAAACTTCACCGTTGTCGGAATGGGCTTCTGCCTGTGCGCACGCATGGTGAATCAGGGCCTGCTCAACCGCCTGCTCTTTAACACCAGGGAAGCGCCGTTGCGGCTTGGCATTTTTGGTTTTGGGATAAAAGGTGCCTGGGAACAGCGTGACCTTGGCTTCCTTGCCCCCGATGTTGAAGTCAATCTGATGATCGTTTGGGACAATGCCGGATGAGTTGTTCAGAAAGTCGCCTGAAAACTTGGGAATTTGCTCCCACAGCATAATCACGTTCGACAGCTCAGCCCTCTCCCCATCACTGTTACACAGGAACCCCTGGAACAATCTCAGTGCCTCAGCAGGCCTCCGCTCAGGGGTGACCGGGGCAGGACTGAATGTGCCCTCAGGCCCGAAGAAAAGAAGCTTCTCTTCCTGAACTGGAGTGGTAGAGGCCATCCGATTGCTCCTTTGAATGGATGATAACGGCGTTCAACGCCTGAATATGCGAACGATAGACGTCTGCTTGTTACGTGCGCAACCGGCCCGGGAGATAAACAAGGCGATAATCGGGAGATGAAGGCTCATTTAATCCCGAACACAGGGGCGATATTTCGATTTCAGCTCAACGCTTGAGCCTTCACATACCGCCGCACTTGGCCCGCCAATGCTGTCAATCCTGACCTATCCCGACCAGGATACGTGGGAGATCAGTCGGCCCTTATTCAGCAGATTCCCCAAGAGGCGCGGGAGATGGAGCTCTATTTAATCAGCCACCCGACGGGAGATAAATCTAGCTTTAATCATTAACTACCTGATTTAACTACCATTTGGCGCTTTGCGTGGGCAAGCGGGCATGGGAGACAAATAGCCATTTAATAAGCGGAAAGGAGCGGTTACCGAGCTCTCACAGCCTTTAAAGATGCGTGTAATCAGCAGGTTATGGGCGGGAGACAGAATCAACTTTAATACCACTCGCTATCAAAGCACGACCTATACGGGTGCTTTAAGCAGATAAACTCATGGCAAAACCCTATGTACACAACTGCCAGGCGGGAGATCGAACCGTGTTTATTACCGGCCCAGGCCTGCAAAGGACCGTTCGTCGTCCGCCGCACCAAATGAGGATGATGCCTCAAGAACTCAAATCGAGTTTCGGCAACGTGGGAGACAGAAGGGTATTAATTCAGTGATACGGACTGCCTTCAACGCGAAGACCGCCGCCAGCATCAGGCATTACCGGGAGATAGATGTGGATTTAATCTCAATCATCTAGCGAGCGCGCGACGGCGGGAGATAATTCCCGCCTTATTCACCACCCACTGCGTACTCATCGTGCTGCAGAGCCGGCTGTGCTACGGTTTGTCCAGCAAAGAACGTTTCCCGCCAGTGGCTCATTAAAGACCCGGGAGACAGAACAGCATTAAAGCGGGAGACAAAACGCGGTTTATGCCTTTTTTGATCATTTCTTGAGCACGCTAATTACTGAAATGAGGGTGTGCATGTCAAAACCCGGGAGATAAAGCGTCGCTTAATAGCAAATACCTGGGAGATAAAGGCTGTTTTAATCATGACCCCACACCGGAACACAGCACTTACGCAGCAAAATCCGGGAGATAAAACCCACTATATTCAGAAGGCCTGGGAGATTATTCGCCGTATTACTGGGAGACGCGAAGCGGGTAAATTGGGAGACAGAACGCCGCTTATTCCGGTTCAAGCCCAGCAAAATAAAGGGTTTCAGGCGAGCCCCCTTCTTTTGCTTTTTTCCTTCTCCTTCATTCTTTTATGAGAAGGCTCAAAACAAAAGTCCTGGGCTCACCCGAACGCTACAGGTGATAACGGAATCACTACTGCCGCCACAGATACCGGCCCAGCTTGTCCGCTGCAGGATCAGCATTAAGATCCTGATAAAGCTGCGCCTTCAATCGCTCCGTCTTGTCAGCTGCAGCACCACCAGCAGTTGAACCAGCCTGCTTGCTACCTCCCTCTGCAAGCAACTCAGATGTCACCCCATCAGGACCGTCGAAGGATTTAGGATCGGTTTGAATTTCATTCATCGAACTACCGCCGGCAGCAAACGCGAGGACCGTGAACGAAGACAGTAAGACAAACACACCAATTTTTCTGACCATGCTTACACCTCGTTAACGATCAAAACCCAAATCCGGTTCATCCGACAGTACCGGCTCAATCCGGCCCAACTCATCTGCACCAGGTCGAATTTCACAGGGTTTATCAACAGCGTCATCAGGTTTACGAGGCAGGATCGACGTCGCACTGCTGATCAGGCTATTCAACAGTGTTGGTTGGGCAGCCTTCTGCATACGCTGAATATCACTCTGGCTGACGACTTGAATTCCCTCAGCTTTGGCCAGGGCAGTCACCAACTGCATGAATTCTGGAGAACCCTTGAACCACATGGTTTTCCAGCCCGCGGCCTTTCCGCACTCAACAAAGGCTTGAGCCACTTCCTGATCGGATGTCCCCCTTGCTTTGCAACTCAGTTTGCCACTGGAAAGATCCATACTGACCTGGCTGGAACGGATCAAGCCACCATCTGTTTTGAAGGTAATTTCATCCCCAGAGACTGAAAAACTCGATCGCAACCCACCTTTCGATATCGGCCGGAGAAGCAATGCCTTGGCATCAGCCCAGTATCCTTCGGAAAGCAGTGCAACCAGCTCATCCGTGCGCTGCTTCGCATCAGCACGACGAGTTTGATCTACGTCCGCCGGCAAGGTAATTCCACCCGCCTCCTGAAGCTGGCCTTCAACCAATTCAGCAGGGGAAAAACCCGGGCCGCCGGCTTCAAAAAACTGTTCTGTCTGAACATCTGCGATTGCTTGTTGAGCTTGC
Organism: Pseudomonas sp. GXZC; assembly: GCF_026967615.1. Lineage (NCBI taxonomy): Bacteria > Pseudomonadati > Pseudomonadota > Gammaproteobacteria > Pseudomonadales > Pseudomonadaceae > Pseudomonas > Pseudomonas sp. GXZC. Next base: position 134,272 of record NZ_CP114116.1, on the reverse strand, counting down.
TTTTCCAGCAGAGGTTCCGGCTCGGGCATCGTCTCCTCTTTCAGTACGGGCGAGGGGATGTTCTGGACACCCTCACTGGCCCCTTTCAAGAGAATGCTGGAGATGTCGTCATCATCAAGAGCCCACATAGGGGGCTGGCCTGTTTGGACTGCAGGCGTCGCAGCAGGGGATGGCGCATCGGCGGGTTCAAATCGGCGCATTTAGATTCTCCATTTTACTGTGGTTACACAGTCTCAATAGTAATATACTTAAACCGCACTCGATAGATTATGTATTCCTCACTTTCCACGCCGCATTCCCAAGGGATGCGGTTTTTTTTGCGCCCAACCACTTGTGCGCATTGTTATGCTTATCTATTTTCTTTTACTTGATTAATGGCCTATTGCGCATCTTCAAATCGATCTTAGGTGTTGATAAGCAGTGTTTTGACAGACAAAAAAACACCCGCTCAATTGGCGGGTGTCACACTGCTTCAAGTCTGTGCTCTGCAATCAATTTAGTCAGGTTGTGTTTGACGAATCACTTCCTGCACCAGGTGATTGATAATCTCATCCGGGGCAAGGTTCGGGTGCATGACTTTCAATTCATCAAGCCGGCGCTCGATCGAACCACCAGGGAAAAGCCTTACCAGTCCCCTGAGCGCGCTCAAGTAGCCCAAGGCAAGAGCCAGCTTCTGCCGAACGTTGACATCATTCGGCGTTGACGAAAATGCCCACAGGTACATGCTCGGGAGGGGGTAGGTAAGATACTGAATAAGTCGACCTTTGGATGTTTCAGCAATCAGCAACATATGGGCCCCTTCGGAATCCGCTCCCCGTACCTTGCTTCTTAAAGCTTCAACAGCAGATTTTGGCAGGCCGAATTTGGCTTCACACCGGACAATACCCTGCTCACCAGGTGAGCCCAGAAAGAAAATCGAGCTGGCCAACTCAATGTCATCGCCATCAAAGTCCTCGTCGCTCTGCGATGCCATCCCGTAATGAATGTTGAATTTACGAATCTCACGGCGATCCTGGGAAAACTGCTCCCGGACCTTGGTGAACTTCTTGGTACGATGGTATTCATCGATATCAAGTCGCGAGGGCATGCTCTTCTCACGGTCCATCGCCCTACGGTGGAACTCACGCACTTCTGGTGCGCATATCAGCTCCTTCAGGACGTCATCGTTGATCCACCATTTCCGCGTTGTAGCGTGACGCGCAAGAAGCATGATCAGAGCTCCTTGCTGCTCACCCGAAACGCCACCCGCTTTAACCACGTCCTCAAGGTTAAGCGCCAAGATCCTAGCGTTGGTCCTGAAGGTGGTAGGCCCGCTGAAAATGTGGGACCGCGTCCAGCTTTGCAGAACACTGGTTAAGTACTTAAGGAGCGTGATCCCCAGACCAGGCACGACCTGCTCACCATAAAAGTCAGTGATTTCCTGGGTCGAATGAAGTACGTCCGCCAGATCAGGTAAGGTTGGCATGGCCCTCCACTGTGCATATTCAGCCAGGATGTACTTGCCCTGGTCGAAGAGCAGCCGGGTTAAGTGCTTCCATGTCAGGTCTTCCTCCCGATTCCATCGCTCGCGACTCACGATCTCGTCGATATCTTCGTATCCCGCAAGACCCGGTGTGTAACGTTTCAGTCGTGAGCTGTTTTCTCCCAGGTACATCTTGTAAGCATGCTCGATCAGCATCGGCACAACAGTGGAAACCCCTTCCGGCGGGATGTCTTTACCTGCGGAGGTGAACAGTTGAATAAGGAAGTTTGTTTGGAACACCCTTTCCACCGTCGTGGGGTGCCAAACGCACAACTGGGTATCGAAAAAATTCATGCAGCAGTCTGGTGAATCCGTGATCCGTCGATAGGACGCTTGCCACAGGTGCTCTTTTGGCAAGATTGACTGCAGTAAAAGAATCATCCCGCTGGAGGAAGGGCCGATATCAAGCGTCACACCTCTCGGGAGGAGCCCAGCTGACGCATACGCTTCAATGTAGGCCGCACGAATAGCCTGCAGCAGCACCGACTTACCGCCACCCATAGGGGCGATGAACAGATCCGAAACGAATTTTTGTATGCCGGCAGCTTGGTGCTTGAACGGATAAAGGCGTTTGGCTTCGGTCAACATCAGCAATGCGCCCTGCATGTGCCGCTGCCAGATCGAGCCAGGCCGCGAAAATGGCAAGGTGCGCAGCGCATGCTTAGAGGGAACCGCGAACGTCGATCCTGCAAAGGTCGTTGCTCGATCGCAACCTGGTACAGCATGTTTCAGCAGTTCATCGGGATCGTCCGTATCCTGTCGCCATTGACAGCCACCCCAGGCCTGCAACTGACTGATGAGCGTATAGATCTGGTGCTGGGCTTCTTCACGCGTTCTCGCCTGCGTGCACACCTGCATGCGAAAACCACAGAGGTTTTCAGTCTTGGCGATTTCGAGCAGCGTCTCCGCATGAGTCGAAATATCGCCGTTCTTACTGGACAGAATTTTGACTGACTGAGCAACGCCCTTGTGTGAGCGAACGTAACGACGCCACTTTTCGGCGCCCGATAAGAAACACATCGACGTCCACCAGTGGAAGTTACGAGGCATTTCGTTCACGAGCTGATCGGAGTCGAGCCAGGTGAGAGGATGGACATACATGTATGCGACTGCGAAAAAACGTCCTCCACGGTTCCCAATACGAACCACACCGTCATCAAAGACATCCATAAGCTCCGGAAGAATTTGGTCTCTCAAATGAGGCAAGCGCGTATGGTCATCGGCGGGGCTATTAACATTGAAGTAGGCGCGATCACCTTGAACCGCCGGCGCCCAGTTGATTGGCGTCGTATCAGGGAGGTAGAGCCGCCGAATCTCACGCATCAGGGCGTTACTATCAATGGGCTCGCAGATCTGCGTCACATCAGGCGATCTCATAGCAGCGGTGAACGAGTTAACGTTACTGTGATGCCGCTGGTAGAGCGTTTGCATCTTACTGCCCAGTATCTGGGTAAACGCACTCAATGAGCGGGGCAGCCCCCCCAGCAGCCTCTGCGCACCGCGGGAGTCCAACGCAATTTGCTTTGGGTCGCCCAACGACTGCATCGAGGTCGTCACTGTCGCAATGTTGTTTTCCCGAACGGCGCGCCCGGCCAGCATTTCCTCGCGCGAACTGATTAGCGCCTCAATGGTGACCATATCGACGTTCAGACGCCGCCATGTTTCGCGCGAAACATTGGTGAGCATTCGTAAATCCTGGCGTGCTTGATCCGGATTTACCTCAGTCACCCACTGGATCTGGCAGCCGGGTTGTTGAAGCTGGGCTGCGAGGAGGGTGAACAGCGAGCGCAATGCATCGTGCCGCTCGGCGTTACCGAACATCCGGTATGCGCCTGACATTCGGATACCGCTCATATACCCCAACCCCGCCTGCAGCTGGATCGTCTTTGGGTCAACCACAGCCAATACTGGCAGGCGAGAGGATGAATATTTTCCGAATAACTCATTCAACCCATAGAACAGGCTCATTGGTCGAGCCCTGCGACGATTTCATCGATTTTGGCGATCGCCACCTCGCTTGGCTCGTTGGTCAGCGCATTGAACTGAAGCAGCAACGCCGGGTCGCGAATGCCTTTAACCTTGGAAAGAAAATTGGAGCTCAGAGTCGTTGCCGAAATCCATTCACGCATGGCGCGCTCAAGCTTGTTTGTGGATGAAGCCTCTGTCAGATCGCTCACGATATAACCCTCGCATTCGGCATTTAATGCCTTGAAAATACATTTTTTGCATATCTATGCGTTTCAATGCTCGCGGTGGACATTCAAAGGCCAATAACGCACCTCTATCACGCACTGCGCTACGCAACGCGCATCTACAGCTAAAACCTTGAAGCAAGTCTGCAAATAGCTAAAAACAACCTCGCATGACGTAACCATTCAAATCCCCAGAATTAGACGGCTACGGAGGATGGAGGCGCTGAACGACCTTTAAAACGCTTGGCGAGCGGCCGGGGTGGCCGCCCCGGGTGCTCACAACCCATCTCGCATGACGAAAAACCTATCTCGCATGACGCGATATCGGCGCCTCTTACGAGCCAGTCATGGGCGCTTCCAGACCCATGCCCTGACAAAGGCTGTCAAGATCCGCAATAGCCATCGCGGGAAGGGATACCACCAGGCGTCCGCCGCAAGCGCTAGACATCGGGGTGTAACCTGCGTCGTACACCTTTTGTGCATGACGTATCATCATCAATCGATCATGCGCCGCGACGTAAGCTGCGACCGGTTCACGGCCTGTGGCAGGCTTGTCCCCCGAAGTGGTTCCAAGAATCGCGTAGAGCAACGATTCCGCGATAAGTCCTGCGGAGTACGAAAAGTCACAATCCGGGACCAGTTTCATTCCGTTGGAAGATGCCGCAGCGAGTTGCTCGCCGAGACTTTCCACGCGACTCGGCTTCCATACACCCCGCACCACCAGGTTCGACCGATCCGCATAGAACATTGCCTCAGGGAGCGCGCACCACACTCGCGGATCAGAGTCTGTTGTCTGCCGAGCAGCAAACGGCGCTACTACAGCAAGGTCAGGGTCGATATCGCTGATGCTTACCTCAAAAAAAGAGCCCAAACCACCTTCGGCAGCCAGTCTGTTGCTATCGGCCTGGCCGGACAGTGGCTGATAGGTCCAGTCGGCTCGCAGATGAGGAACCGGCAAGGTCATCAACGCCTGCAGATAAGGGATTCGGGGCGCGATGTAGGTCCGAGAAGTTGCATCAGGATTGGATTGGACCATCGCAGGAGTCATGTACTCGTGCGCATTCCGAGCTGCGGTGATGAGGGGAGAACCGGCTGTTTGTCGCGAGGCAATGCCCAGGAAATTGTTCAAGTACCAATCGAGCCGACCAAACACCTTGCCGTTCCATCCCAGATTGGCTTCCAGGTAGCCTGCAATTTCTTGGAACACCCTGAAGACAGCCTCGGCCTGCTCAGGTATCGGCGCATATTCAAGGCCAATCTCGTGAATGATGCTGGACATGCTGCAGCGCAGCAGCTGATCGCCACGAAGGTTCGACTGCTTGTAAAGCTGCCCCCTTTTAAATTCGGCATAGCCGACGCTGGTGTACCAGACCACTCCGGACGCGAGGTCTGAAAGTCTATTGATCCGACGGCCACCTTCGGCCGTTACCGCGTAACCCGCTGAAGTCGCGGGATACCGCTTGTCATCGAGGATGACGACGCCCAAAGCCGGAATAGCCATTAACCCACCTCATTCTTTGCATTGTTAAGCATTGTTTGTCCTTGAATCTCAAGTCATTGCCATGCCCGGCATAACTTCGCGTTTTCGCGCAGCAGGAAGCGCCTGATCGAGATTGTTGGCTCTTCAGGTGCAGGCAAAACCGTGCGAAGCGAGTTGACCCCGGGAGAAGGAGATCACTTGAGAAAATTGATCTGGCGTTCATTCGCATAGCTATGCGACTCAATTCTGGGCAATGCGATTCAGGATCAAGCTAGCCCTAAAACCGTTCAGAATGAAAGCCGATGTGATGCTTTCGAGACTATAATACTATGACAATATAATGGTAAACCATATATATTTTAGATAGTATGACAATACAATTATAGTATAAGCCAACCGAGCCTGTTGGACCGGAGGCTATCTGATGGAACAAAACACGTCAACAACCGCAGCGTGAGGGGGTGATTCCTTGTGCTAAAGGAATTGCGCTGATATATTTCTGTGCATATTTTTGGAGCGAAATTAGATGGCGGAAAAATCAGAACCCACCATAAGTGCGCTGAGTGAATCTCAAACTCTGGAAGACATGGATCGGATAGAGCAGCCAGCAGACGAGGGGCTACGCAGCAAGAAGTCCTGGAGTGGGGTTGCGTCTTCGTTGGCTAACAACCGACCGGCGCTGTTGATTGCTTTCGCATTGGCAGTGGGGGTTGGCGTGTTTGCTTACCGCAAAAGTCATATGCCAACTGACGCGGCGACAAACACCGTCGTTAACGTCGTGCCACCAGCAGGCGAAGGAAGAGCCGCAAACGATCCGCGCGTTAAGGGGTTGGATGGCAAAGTCGAGGTTGCTGCGCTGGAAGAAGCCAAGCAGACCAATGGCACTTACGTGCCGCCTCTGGCTGGCCCGACTGCGCCGCTTGCGCCCAAGGTAGATGCCGCGCCTAAGCCACCACTGGCGCCGCAACCTCCGGCGGGTGATGGACAATCCAACAAAGCCGCGAATACACAGCAAGCTCAGGCCGATCTAAAGCGTGCAGAAGCGATGGAGAAAGCCCTGGCCATCCAGTTGGCACGGATATCGGAGCGTGTCGATGGCCCCGCTCAGGTAGCCTCCACGGCTCACGTTCTCGATGTGAAAAAACTGGATGAAGCACTCGTCGGTGGTGTGGACTCGACGACGCGAACCGGACTGGGTGGCAATGGGAAGCCGTCAACCAAGCTTGGTTATCCGATGGGCACTATTTGGACCGCCGTGCTGCCTGGTGGTGCCGACACTGATCGTCCTGGGACGATTCAAGCGGACATCGAGCAAGGCCCGTTTGCTGGTCGCAAAGCACTGTGCAATTTCACCTGGCCAAGTCGCGAATATCTCAACCTGGAATGTTTCGCCGTCCAGCTCGATAAGGAATCGATCCCAATCAAGATGGTTGCGGTCGGGGCTGATCAGATGCCTAACGTCAAAGCTGAATTCAACGGCCGTTATATCCAGCGAGCCGGCGCGCTTTTCCTTGTTGCATTCCCTGCCGCGTACGCAGATGGCTTGAGTCGCGGTGGCACCACCGTAGTCTCGAACGGTGGCACTACCTCAACCCAAGACAAATTGTCTGGCGGCGACCTGGCGATTTATGCAGCGGGTAAAGCCACTGAGCCATTACTGAAAGAAGCCCAAAAAATGGCAGGGGAAATCAAGCCTCAAGCCAAAGTTCCACCAATGCAGATCATCGGCCTGATGCTCGCTGAGGACATTTGAAATGACAGAGCAGTTTTTTGAAGACCTCCCGCGATCCGAGCGTCGCGCCAAGGACGATGAGCCCGCAACAGGGAACATGAATGAGCTCGTACTTCCCCCGGCAGCGGATATGCTGAGTGTTGATGATCTGCTCATCAATAACGCCCCAGCGCCTGCGGAAGCGCCGGTTTCAGCATCGAGCACTGACATGCTGGCCGACTTGCCACCCATGCCCACGACTGCAGACACCCATCCTCAATCTGCAGGTGATCTGCCTGTAGACGCCGTTCACCTTTCGGTGGCACTACCCCATTCATATGCCCCGACCAACGAACCTGCTATGGATCGGCACGCTTCTGTAGTGGGCCTGGAAGAACTTTCGCTTGTCCAAGCTGATCCAGAGCGTGCTGTTTTTTCTGAAGCGCTCCAACCAGCAAGCCCATCGAGTGAGGCGGCCCCGGCGGAGGGGCGCAAAACGCCGGTTACGTTTATTGAAAAACACAAACCGAAATTGATCATCGGTGTTCTAGTCCTCGCCGTGGTCGGGTGGAACCAGTACAAAAAACATAAAGCTGAGGAAACTACTGCAGCGTTAACTCCTGTGACACAGGTCGCGCCCTATGAAGCGGCGATCCAGCACCTTCAGTCTGGGGCTGACAACGTCTCCCATCTGGGTGCATCTGACCCTGCTGCAGCCCTCGACGCGGCTGCAGCAAAAAGCGCCGGTGACGATCTCTTTAATGGCAGCAGTGACGACGACAAGTTGTTCTCTCCCGGCGTTCAACCATCTGACGCTAAAGCGCCGGTCATTATTCCTGCGGCCCCTCCTGTTGTTCTTCCACAACCAACAGTAGTGGCACCGAAGGAGGCCGAGTTACCGGCAGAGTCGAAGCCAAAGACATCGGTGCCAAATGAACTGAACACCGTCAGGGAACAACTGGCGGTGGTGAGCAAGGAGCGCGACGAGTGGAAACAACGCGCCTTGGATGCTGAGAAAAACCAGCCAAAGTCGAAACCTTCTGCACCCATTAAACCTGCAGCTGCTCCGGTGACAAAACCGAGAACCATCGTTGAAAAACCTGTCCATAAGGTCGTTTCAACCAAGCAAGCCGCGCCGGCTGCGGAGCCGGTCAAGTCCGATGTTCAATATCTGGGTTCGTTTTTGGTCCGGGACAATTGGCACGCCCACATGATCATTGGCGGCAATGTCTATGAAGTGAGTACCGGGCAAAAAATCGCCGGCCAGTCAATCGGCAACGTTTCAGCAAATGGAGCATTCGTAAATGGCCGTGAATACCGCTAACCGGGAAAGCCGTGCACTTGTGTCGCTAGGACTTCTGATAGTGCTTTGTTTTTTTGTCATGCCGACATTCGCTGACCCGCTGTTGAACGGCGGAGCCATAGGCGGTGGATCGTCTGGCTCGGGCGGCAGCAGCGCCGCAATGGTTACCGCTATTGGCGCGCTTGCCGAGTCGATGGTGACCATCTTCGGAATCTATTACGCCGTGAAGTCGATGCTGATATATGCCCGAGTCGTCTCGGGCCGAGGCGCAGGACAGCAAGACAACATGGGCAGTGTCGCCTCTCATTTTTTTGCTGGAGTCATTGCTTACCACTCCCGCTACTTTTTCGCGATCGTGCACAACACGGTCCCAATGATTCCCGATTTTGGTCGGCTCTTGTATGACGCCGATTTGATGTTGGGTTTGATGACATAACCTGGAGCTCAAGATGAAAGACCTTAAAGCGTTGCCTTCCAACCTGTACTGGAAAACTCAAATGGCATTCGGCTCGATTTTGATTGCTGGCATGGCTGAAGCAGCAACTTCAAACCCGATCGGTGCAAACACATCCTCCCAATTGGGCGAGAGCATTACTAACCTCAACAGCAACATCTCGGGCATCCCGTTACTCCTGCTGAACGTGAGTCAGATCGCGGGCATCTTCTTTGCTTACAAGGCCTGGGACAACTGGTCGAAAGTTCAAAAAGGCAACGATCAGGAAGCCAAGCCGGCCAAGACCGCGGGTTATGCCATTGCGGGGATCGGCGCCTACTTCCTGCCTTCCATGCTCGGTATGGGCGGTGCGACCTTGCTTCCTGGCGTATGAGGATTGACGACGATGACTTTGTTGCTTGGGGTTAAACGCGGAAACTGGCGGGAGGAGGAAATTCACAATGACAAGGTGTACCTCGACGCCCGCAGCAAAGCCATCGTTCGTGATCACTCCACATGCCAAGAATGCAGCTGGCAGGCTGACCGATATCAGGAAGGCCACCACAAAGATGATGATCACACAAACAATAATCCGGCCAACATCATCACTCTTTGCGCCTGGTGTCACCGCTGTCACCACATCGGACTCGCAGGCGTTTACGAGCTGGGGTATGTGGGGATCTCGACTGATCGAATTAAACCCCTGCCACCTCAGGCGTTCCTGAACCAGGCTACGCGTTTTTACGATTGGATCTGTGCCCATCAAAACGCGAAGCCAATGTACGTTCAGTGGGCCTACAACTTTGAAGAGTACCTGACCAACTGCATTGGTGCCGCCGAGCGCGTTTTTGGGTCTTCGGAACTCAACGATGTGGCTGAGATTCTGTCGAGCATGAGCAATGAGGAATACTCGAAAAGAGAGTCTTTGTTTGCCGATGTTCGATTGGTCCACCGTCGCATGCAGGATCTCAATCCGGCTAAACCGCCCGAGTCAATGGAGCTGGAACGTAGGAAATTTTGGGTGTCGGTCATGAAACAAAGACTGGGGAGTCCAACTTGATGGAACGAAATTATTCGAACTTTGCAGACCTCTGCATGATGACCAGCGGCGGCCAACCCTGGGCGTTGGATATGCGCGCGCGATCCGGAAACTCTGTATTGCTGGCCTACCTCGTCAACAGCACCTGCCAGTTATTGGTTGAAGCCAACGCCATATCAGACGGCTTTCAAAAGTCCGATAAAGGACTGACTGTTGTACCAGGTGACACAAGGGACACCGCCTTGGCTCCTCCGGCCCTGGTACTGCTCGCCCTGCGCTATGCGAAAAGTAAATTGGTGGATAACGGTACTTGGCGTCATGACGCTGTTGAAGCTGTCATGAAGGCTTGTCCGGAGGTTGCTTTCGCTGAGCCAGGCCAGGTGATTTTTCCTGACGCCGCTGGACATTGGGCGATCAACTTATTGAATGGCGACTGGCTACGTTCTCCAGCGGCTCAGCGAGATCTTGCACCGGAGGCTGGTTATGCTCCTGCGCGATGAAGTTTTACCAGGGGCCGACAATTCATCAACTGGCCAACGCAAGCTAGTCAGTCTGCAACTCGTCGAACCATTGATGCTCGCCTCTCTCCACCGCCCAGGACTAGGGGAAGGCGTGACCAGCGAGCAGATTGTGAAGGCCCAATCAACACTCCTGTATCGCACAATCGACCTGTGCGACCGAATCCAAAAACGATTGCTGGAAAACCCAGAGCCTGCTGGTTTCAGCCGGCACATCATCGTTCGCGAAATTGTGGGGCTCATCGCTTCGCATTGGCGGGATGGCAGCACGCTCACCGCCGCCGATTTGGCAGCCTTGGCCGAACACGCTGTCGCCTGTGGCATGCAACTGGTGTCCGATCTCAGCCAGGAAGTAGCTCGACCGGGCGATGAGTCAGCTGAGCGACTCAGCAGTGCCGTGGCTGCCTCGGCCCAAGTCATTTTGGCTATGCGTGACAAGGCATGTCTTGGCCACGATGCGGTCGACCTGTGCAAAGAGATCACAGGGCATATGGCCAAACTTGTTGCTGATCAAGCGGCACGCATGCGCAGTCAAAATCAAGCGCCGCAGATTCAATCGTTGATTCAGGTCTGCGCCGGGTTCTACCCCGTGTTGTGGGATGGGGAAATCACCGCGGCAACCCGAAAATTCTCCGCCTTGAGCGGTGACCCGGAAAAATTTCGTATTGAAGTTGAACGATTGAAAATCTGGCCACTAGACGATTTCTTTCGTCGGGTCTCCGAAGCGATGACTTTGTGCATTGAAATGGCCGCGACGATGCAGCAACTGCTCGACAGCCAGCTCGACCCAGAGTCCAGTCCCAATCCCTGACCTACAGCTCCGAGAACACATCCATGAACGGCAATAATGGTAGCGATGACGCGGGAGCAATTTCAGTGCTGATCGCTTTCGCAGCACTCATATTCCTTCTTTATCATTTCTCCGATCGTATTCTCGGAGTCTGGCAATCGCTGATCCTTCCAGTCTCCCAAGTGTGGGGCTGGGTGGCCACTACAGAGGTCGGTCAGGAATTCATGCCCTTGCTGAAGCGCGATCCTTCTACCGTTCAGCAAATACCTGAATACCTGGCAAGTCTGGGGCCGGCGCAGTTAAAAGCAATGGGCTTCGTCGAAGCTAAGCGCTATGGCGACTACGTTCACAGGTTCACAACGCTTATTTTCTGTCCAATTCTGATCTACGCCGGCTACCGGTGTTTCAAGCACTCACGCATGCAGGATCCGCAGATGTTCAGGGTCGTCGTGGGTATTCCGAGCATTGTCCAGTTGATCAAGAAAATGCCCGGACGTGAGTGGATGAACGATGTGGTTGATGCCAGCAAGATGGATTTGTTTGATGGCAAGATCGCACTACAGGCTCCTCTCACACCATGGCGGTTGGCTGAGATTTATGAACTCTGTGAGGTTGATGAAAAAAAACAACTGATTCGGTTCGACACCGAGAAAGCCGCCGCCGTGTTCAATTTGTCGCTGGGCCCAGTCTTCACGACGATCGAGGCGTTGGAGAAGGGCAAGTATGGACGCGCGTGGAAGGCGTTGATTAAGCAAATCCCACCCCAAGATCGCAAGAACGCTGCGATCGCCGCTACGAAAGGGCACCTGTACGAAAAGACGGTAATCATCGGACTGATTCGAATGATGGGCAGGCTGATGATCGTCGAGTTTGGTCCACTGTCTTTCTTGCGCTACCAGGATGTCGCCTTTTTTGATGCCGTCTCAAGTTGCGGACGCAGGACCAGCTTTGTGGCCGGCTCCGGAATCATGGGGCAGTTCAGGCACGAAGTTGAGCTTTACAACGCGTCTAAAGGAACCATGAAGCCAGAACTCGACGCCGGTGGCCGATGGGCAGCTGGGTGGCTTGAAGAAGCTCTACGCAAAGACCCCTACGAACGCCCCTGGGTCGAAAGCGACGACATTTGGGCATCTTTCGATCCGTGGCTTTAAGGGGGCAACATGGCACTAGCAACTAAGCCGAACAACCGTCATAGCGATGCGGCGAAAGAGCTCGATTACAACCGCTATATTCGTGAGAACCTCACTGCAGCTGAGCGGATGAATTACGCCATCCAGGAATACGCTCCCCCATTGATGATGGGTACTGGGATTCTGGCTCTGGCAGCACCCGGGCTTTTTGAGATTTCAGCCAGTATCGGTGTGGGTGCATTCGGTGCCTTTGCGGCGACACGCCAGGAACACACATGGGCACTGTCTAGACCGGCCTTCGTCTGCAAAGCAAGCCCACTGCACAAGAAATTGTTCAAGCTGCAGCAAGCCCCGGTGGTGAGGGACATTTTTGGCGTGGTGAAGAAGGTCACGCCTCTCAAGCACATTCCCATCCTGGGCAACCTGCTGTTTCTGAAAGACCCCAAGGAAATGATGGGGGACGGCATTATGCTTTTGGGCTCCGACATGGACAATGGCGGGGCACAGATCTGGTCTTCCATGGACCTGCTGGTTCGCCACCTGCTCCTGATCGGCACCACCGGCTCGGGGAAGACCCAGGCTATCCTGGGAATGATTGCCCAACTTATGGCCCAGGGGTCGGGCGGAATTTTTTGTGACGGCAAGGCCGACATTACCACTTGGTTCATGCTCTACACGCTTGCTCGCCACTTCGGTCTCGAACGCCAGTTACTGGTGATCAACTACCTGACTTCTGGCGGGGCAAACACCAAGCGTTCGAACACAACGAACATTTTCGAGATCGCGTCCGCAGACAGTTTGTCTGAGATGGTCTCTTCCATGATGGGTGGGGGGTCCGGCGGTGGAAATGATGACATGTGGCGTGGTCGTGCCGAAGCGTTGTTCGGCTTGATCATCCGTGCTGCTTGCGAAGACCGTGATCTGCGCAGTGAAACAATCGTTGCCGATGACCTGCGTCGGCGCATGACGCTGCAAAAGCTGATTGAGCTTCCTCAAAACATGATCTATTCACAGCGCGTGCGGGATGAGGCGCAGCTGTTCCTTAATGATTTGCCAGGGTATTCAGCCTGGCAGAAAGCAACCCAGCCTCAGGCGAAAGAAACGTCGATGGGCCGGATGTCCGAGCAGTTGGGTTTCCTGCAGATGCAGTTTACCCGGGTACTGTCGCTGTTATCGGGGACCTACGGGTACATCACTGGCACTGACATTTCGGAAATCGACTGGATCGATGTAATTAACCAGCGCCGCACCGTCTACATCATGCTCCCGGCCCTGGAAAAGTCACCTGAGTCCCTGAAGCAACTCGGCCGGATGGTTGTGACCAGCATGCGGAACGCAATGCTGCCGATCATTGGTGGTGGCCAGCTCACCGGTCTGAAGAAAATCCTGATTGATGGTCGACCGATCGGTAAGCAAATCCCTTACGGTTTGTTCCTTGATGAGTATGGAAGCTACTGCGTAGAAGGTTTTGGCGATGTCGTAGCTCAAATTCGATCCATGGGCGTTTTTGCATGTTTTAGCGGTCAGGACTGGGCCAGCTTCAAAAAAGGGTCCGAGGTCGAGGCGGACCGGGTGAACGCTAACACCAGTACGAAGATTTTCTTGAAAACTTTCGATCCGAACACCGTCAAGCTGCTTGTCGAAACTTGCGGCAAGAAACTTGTGTCGGTTGCTGGCACCTGGGGTGACCGACCCAACGGCGGCCGGCCTGATGTGAAAACGAATTTCCAGTCAGTGGACGCGCTTCAGGTTCAGGAAGTCGACCGTGCTCGTATTGATCAGATGGCGTCACAGGACCCTGGGATGGCGCACATTTACTTCGGCGGAAAGCTCTGGACCAAAGTGAAGATGTTTTACCCAGACATCAAACAAAGCTCGCAGTCGCAGGTGAACAGTTTCGTTCGTATGAGAACCCCAGTTGGGGTAAGCGGGGTAGTAGAAGACGCTGAACGACTTATCGCAATGCGTAAACATCTAGACAAGATCCAGGAAGCGGTAAAAACCTACCTGCCAACCACAGAACCTGCTGTTATCGATCTTGGCGATGAGTTTCATCTGTGGTGCAAAAGTGCAATCGAAGGCAGCCAGGCTCGTGGTGGCGAACTCTTTAGTTCGATGCAGAAAGCTGCTGAGCAGATTTTCAAAGGTGATCGTAAAGGAACACCCGGTTTGGCTTACCCACAGCCGGCTCAAGCGAAGGCTGCTCCAGCCGCCACAGCCCAGCTTGCAAAGGCCGCGGCGCCGGCGACCGCAGCGAACGCAACTGACAGCAACGTGGATTTTGCAAAATCAGACTCCCTGGACCTGCTTGAAAAAGCGCTGTTGCAGCAGCCGACTGTTGCCCCCCCGCAGCCGGTATTTACCTTTGATGAATCCCTGCTTCCGGAGTTGCCTATCAGCGTGGCGCCGGCGCCGCAGGCTGCATTGGAAACGAAAGCAGACCAACCACTGATCCACCCTGCAGATTTTTCATTCAGCATGGACGATCACGCGCCGGATACGGCAACCCAAGCCATGATTTCACGAACAGCCCTTAGTGCTGCGGTGATGCAAGAAGTGAAGCAGATGCAGCAGACCGGCAGCGATGCCCAGTGGTCAGGAACCTTGCCGGAAGCGCGCTTGAGTGCGAACACAGCAGTGAAAAACGCAATGCCAGATGACCCAAACAACACCTACCCGGAAAGCCCGGTGCCAAAGAACTTTTCGGCGAATTCACTTCGCGGCGCGCTTTCCGATCTCAAAGGCAAAATGACGGACTCACTGAAAACGACTGGCCAGGCCAGCACAACGGGTGAAAAGGAGGAGCAACAATGAAATTGATTAAGGGAAATGTGTTGGATTGGGACCAGGTTCGTCATTTGCTCGGATTTGCGAGCGCAGAGATCGCCGTGCCATCCTCGATCCTTGAAATGGAAGCTATGACACTCGACACAGCCTGGGAACTGCGCAATGACGACGTTGGGACCGACTGGCCAATGATCAGCTTGGAAGCGGCTGACGAAAAAACTCATGTGATAGCAGCTTCCGTCGCGGCCCTGGTCGACCGGCACGGTGCCTTTAACCATATTCCCGTCGGCTTATGGAATCACCCCCTGTCGATGACTGACCAATCAGTAGGTCAAATACTTGTGGCGCTGGGTTTTCATCAACCCCAGGGCGCGCAGGCAAATGGGGTAGGCAGGCTACTCAACTGGCTTTAACTTTACTAAATGAGTGTCGATAGTAAAATCTACTTGAAAAATAATTGACGTGTGTCTATGGTTTGTGTCGATGGCATTAACGCCAGCCAAGTCCCAGGAGCACGTCATGTTCAAGCGCAAAAGCCAAGAGAAAAACAAACCCGAACAAAGCCTGATGCTGCAGGTTGAGGCCTATGTGGCTTCCGAGGGCAGCAAAGACATCGATACTGTTGTTGGTCGTGATCTGAACGGTAAGCCGTACTCCGTAATTCTGACCACTTCTGGTGACGCGGCCGAAAACACCAAACGCAATGACCTTCTTTCCTTCTCCAAGGAAAAGAGCAATCACTACGTGCCAGTCGGCGGCATGATTTTGTTCAGCACCGTCTGGGTGCGCGAGCCGGAAGCGGAAGGCGAGCCAACTACAGGTATCGCTCGCTGGGCAGAGTTCTTCGGTCATAGCCGAAATGAGCTCTCCATCGGTAATGCGATGTACCGCGCCGGCACCAACGTGGAAGGCACCAAAGAAACCAACTGGGGTGCGTTGGATCGCCTGGGCAAGCCGCTGTCTCTGACTCCCGAGCAGTTCCCTGGTGCAGTAGCGGCGCTGGCCGACAAGTGCGCATCTGATCGCTCTCGTGCCCGTCCAATTGTCCGGCTGATGAGCGAAGACGGTAAAGTCATCGATTTCACTTCGATCCGCCAGGGCGTGGCGGAAGTTGAAGTGGACGGCGAAAAGGTCAAGCGCGCTGAAAATGGCGCTCAAGTCGTCGAAGGCCTGAAGAAAAACCCCCGCCTGACCAAAATGCTGGAAATCGCGGCTGCCGGCCAAGGCACGATCGAAATGATCCCGGTCATGTCGATCGAAATGTCGAAGAAAATGATGAACTCGCCGCGTGGGGCCAACTACGTGGCCCTGGCCAAGCGTTTCCAGGACGACAAGCAGGTGTATGCCGCAGAATGCTACATCCGCCGGGCACCTTCCGACGAGTTCAACTACATCAGCCACTTGTCTGTGACGCCGAAAGATCGCTTCGACCCGCTCCTGGTTCCCTCGGAGAAATTCCCGGCGCCGGCCTACAGCGATGAGCTGTTAAAAGAAGCTGGTATCGATCCGGCCAAGCCTGCTGACAAGGCCGCTGATCCTCAGCCGCAGTCGGAGCCGGAGCCGGACCAGTTTGATAATCCGCCAGGCTTCGATAGCTGATTCAGCAGCTCTAAAAAACCCGCCTTGTGCGGGTTTTTTTTGCCTTGCCGGTAGGCAGCCTCGAATCTTCAGTTTGTGCATAGCTATTCGATTCTATAACCGACAAAAACTTTCATTGATATAAATATTATTCCTGCGTCTTCCGGTTGTGTTGGGCCTAGCAAACCGCTAAGATTTGTTTGCATTCGAGAGTGCGACGGTAAAACAAAAAGATAACGCCGATACGATTCTATTTTTGTGGAGAGAAAGCATGATTCAGAAAATTACGGTGGGTGCAGACATCGGTTGCAACCACGCCAAGCTTTACGCCGGCAATGGTCGGAAAATTTCAATCCGCAGCACTGTCTCCACCAAGCCTCAGGTCGGCATCAGCCTCGGCGGAGCGACAAAAGGCCCAGACGAAATCGTCATTCAGGTAGGCAGCAGTGTTTACGCAGTTGGACCGCGGGTTGAGTCTCCTCTTGATACCCGCTTCGGTAGTTACTACAGCTCGGACATGAATGCCGCGCTTGTGCTGGCCATCCTGGTGCAAGAATTCGGTGATCTTTCAAACGCCGAGGTCGATGCGGTATTCGGCATGCCGCTCAATGTTTTTTACAACTCCCGCGGGGAAGTAAATTCCGATCTGATCAAGGCCCGGGTGAAGGCTTGGCGACAGCCAGCTACCGTGCTGTCAGCCAGGCGCCCAGGCTTGCAGTTGCCCCGGGGCGGATCTGTGTTCGCGAATCTGAATGGTACGGCGGAGGGGGTTGCGGTTTATCTCGACTACATGATGGACGAGGAGGGGATGTTTCAAGTTGAACCTCAGGGCCTTGATGTGGTGGTCGATATCGGCGGTAACACCACGGATATCGCGCTCTTCGAGAACGGAGTTCTGGTTTTCGGCGGCTACTCAGATTCGTTTGAGGTCGGTGCGCTACATCTTTACGAACGAGTTGCCAACTCGGCGAAGGATCGTTTGGGGTTGATGCGCGCCCCGGCCTTATATGCCATTGAACACGCTATTCGTGAAAACGGGTCACGGTTAAGGATCGGCAACAACGATGAAAACATCCGCGACATCGTTGCAATTGAAACGCGGGCCATCGTGAACGAGATCGTTCCTCGTGTAGAAAAAATCGTCTCTCGACGCCGTGACGAACTGAACCGGGTGCTGTTTGCCGGCGGCACCACTGAGATGCTTCAGGATGACCTTAAAGGTGTCGAAATTGGCCGTGCACTGTCCACGGTGGTTGAAGACCCTCAGTACGGTAATGCCAGAGGCAACTACAAGCTTGCCCGGCACTTGGCAGCGACTCAGGAGTAACTGCCATGGCACGCGCGAAGCGTTCGTTAAAGCGTCGCCAGTTTCGCTTCTCACTGGATCCTATGGATCCGGTGGAAGGTGAAGCGCTCCGTCTGATCGACAAGATCGCAGAAGAGGCCAAGGAGCTCTTTGAAGAAATTTCGGATGACGAAGCTGATCGATACGCCTTCAAGCGTGTCTTGCTCGGTCTTCTGAAAGAGCGGCCGGTGGAATTGCAAATGCACCCGCGATCGGTGCACGAAGACCTTCCGGCGCCTGCGGCTGCCACACCGGCTGCCGGCCCCTCGCATGCACCAGCAGCGGCCACACCTACGCCAGTCAGGGAGGCACCGATTGCGCCAAAGGCAGCAGATGTCTCCCCAACTGCACTGCCACAGGCTCTTGAAGACGACAAACCGCGGGCGGATGGGCCGGTGGAAACGCCTCGTTCAATCGAAACCGCATCTAAGCAGCCAAGCTGGCAGGAGCAATTAATTGGTTCAGCACCACCGGCAGAAAAAGGCGTTCGTCACCCAATGGCTTCGAGTCTGGCCTGGTCTGAATCAAAATCCAAAGGAAGTGACACATGAACAACGTAAATGACGATCAGCTGGTCGGCGCAATCGTTTTCAAAAGCAAAATATTCCTCTACATCATTTGCGTGCTGATCATTGTGGTGCTTGCTCTAAGTGCTGGACTGGGTGGGGTTCTCTGGTATGCAAAAAACAAAATCGAGTCTATTCAGCGAGAGTATTTCGCTACGACTCACGATGGCTCCTTGTTTCAGTTAACTCCCCTTGATTCTCCTATCGGTGGTGAGGAGCGGGCGCTGAACTTCAGTTCCACCTGTGTTATTCGGATGTTCCAACTCGACTACGTGAACTACAAACGCCAACAGTCGGAAGCACAGCGCACCTGCTTTACTGATCCCGGCTACAGCAGCTATTTGGCCGCCTTCGAGCGGGCCGGCTTGATGGAACTCTTGCGAGATCCCAAAACTCGTCTCGTCCTCGCTGCTACGCCTGGTCCTGGCGAATTCCTGGACAAGTCAGTGAAGGTCACCAATGGGGTAGCACGCCAGTCCTACACCATCACCCATCCAATCGACATCGTTTTCAACGGCAACGTAAATCAGCCTCGCCGTGGGTCCATCGAAGTCGACCTCTTACGCATTGACCAGGCCAACCGCGCTGATGGTCTTGCAGTGCATGCAATTCGAGTGAAGGTCAACAAGACATGAATATCAATACCTGGACTTTGATGTTTCTCGCCACGATCGCTTCAGCGGCACACGCAGACGGAGAGCCGGGCTTGAGTGATGCTCCCCGTACTGGCGACCCACTCGTAGACACCGTGCTCAAGCGCAATAGCCCTATGACGGTGAAGCAGCAAGCCGCGGTTGAGGAATATCTGCGTAACGAGCGGAAAAGCCTGGCACCGCAATTGCCCGCTGGTGCTACCGCTACGAGCCCGGAGCAAATCATAGATTTGACTGATGGTGGAAAAACCAAGTCGGTCACCCTGCAGCTTGGTTATTTGACCTCTGTGATGGTGGTGGGGGAGAACGGATCGCCATGGCCGATCCGCCGTGCCAGGGCAGGGGACGACTCCGTGATTGATGTGCAACTGGTAGAAGACTCTGGCGCGGTGGAAATTCATCCCCAGAAGCCCTGGGTAAACACCAACGTCATTCTGTATCTCAAAGACCGTAACGAGGCTATCAAGCTTTACGTGAAGGTTTCGGCCGATCCCACCGACGGCGTGAAAGATAGCCTAAAACTGATTGTAGATGGCGTTCCGAAAGGGAGCTCGCCCCTGCTGCAGCCCAACCGTGTCGCGATTGATCATCAGTTGATGAACGCCCTGGGACAGTCTCCGGGTAAAAACTGGACCACGCTGAAGGTGAGCGACACCGCAAATTTGCCCTTCAGTGTCAGCTATTGGTTATCGCCAAATCGCGACGACGCGATCATTCGCCTGCGAGGCGCGTCGATGGTCGGGCCAGATTGGCTGACAGAAACACGTGATCCTGACGGCGCTTCGCGAGTTTATCGCTATCGAAAACCCATCCCTCTGATGATCCGGACACGAGATGCCGCGGGAGTCGAATACTCGGTGTCGCTCGAAAATCCAGCGGATATTCTTGCAGGACGTGATGGGTCGAAAACCATGACCGTCAAGCGGACTTCACCGGCTAGACCGCCTATGGATACCGCTTTGCCTTTTGAAGAGCCATTGGGCCTGGTAGGCCGGGATCGTGTTCAGAAAATCAACCCGGCAGCGTCAGGCCGCCAGGAAACGAGTGCTACTTACGAATCCTTCGACGGTAAGGGGGTTCGTGCGAACCGCGTTCAGATCGTGAGTGACTTGAGTCTGAACAAGGATGCAGCGGCGCGTCTTATTGAAGCCACTCACCGTAGTCGACCCGTCCCGCCGATTTCGAATCAATCAGCACCAGGGGTGAGTGTGGGCACACCTGCAGCCGAAAAACCGCTGAACACCAAAACATTTTCAACTGGTTCCGCGGCTGTCACAGCCAGCAGCGCGGCTACCAAAGTTCTTCCACCTGCAATCGTTCCTGTTTCCACCTTGGCCACTCCTACCGCAGCCGCGGCGCCAACGTCATCAGGGGTGACGTTCAACGTTCGCAGTGGAGGACTGTACGAAAACCTGTTCCGGATGACGCAAGAACTCAACTGGAACTCGCCGCTTTGGGACCTGGGTGAACAGGACAAGGAAATTCAAGGTGGGTACGTCATTAGCGCCGCTACGCCGCAAGAGGCCGTGGCCAAATTCCTCGAACCTTACGCGGATCCCTACCGGTTCAATGTAGAAATCAGCCCGCTCGAAAAGAAAGTTTGGCTCCACTAACGAGAGATCGCCCAATGAAAAATTTCGCAAAACTCATGCTGGCAAGCGTTATCGGTGCGACCCTCTCGGGGTGTCTGCAGAATATCCCCAAGGGAGCTGAAGGGGGCAGTTACAGCAAAATTATGGATGAACTTGCTGAGTTGAAAACGCAAAGCGAGCAATCGCAGCGTAATCAGCGTATCAAGATCACAAATGGTCCATTGATGACCGGCAAGACTATGCCCCTGGTCCGCTCACCGTGGCTCCAGGACAAGCGGGTCTCGCTGGCGATCAACAAACCGGTCAATGGTAATGAACTGGCCCAATCACTGGTCAGCCAAGGCCTAAATATCACCAGCTCAATGCCTCTGGACACCTACACATACGCTGGGTACGGGTTTACCAATGTCGATGCTGAAACGGCGATGCGCCTTATTTTTCCTTCGATGGGGCTTGATTACGTGGTCGACAACGACCGACGCATTGTCACCATTGTGCCAATGCGGGCCAAGCAGTGGACCCTGAACATCAACTCCCAGCGCTCCACCAACTTCACGTCTGCATCCCTGAGCGGCACACTCGATGTCGGAGCTTCTCTGGCCAGCTCGCTCAATTCTGCGTCGAGCGCCAATGGCTCCGGCGGCATGGGCGGCGGAGGCCTGGGTGGTATCCCACAGAGCGGCGGATCAGGGGGCGGCGGTGAAGGTTCCGAGGGTGAGCGTTCAGGCACCTCGAAGTTGGAATCGAAATCAGACTTTTGGAAGTCGATGAAAGAGGAACTTGATAGCCGGGTTTCTGTTCTGGTTCCGGTTAGCAGCAACACGGTGGTGCCGGGTGTCATCAACACCGCGGCAGGCATGCCAATCAACGGTATGCCACCGCTGCCGGTTGGAAACATGGGGCCGATGGCAGGAGCGGACACGTCCAGGTCCACGGATATGTACCGCTCACAAAAACTGGGCACCGTCAGCGTCAACCCGGATACCGGCACAATTACTGTGCAGGCTCCGAAGTGGCTGCAGAATGAAATCGACGAGTACATCAAGGGCGTATCGCGAGAGTTCAACACGGCGATCCACTTTGAGGGCCGACTGATCCTCGTATCGACGACCAAAGACAAGTCGGAAGGTCTTGATCTCACTGCCTTTGCTTCATTCGCCAATGGCAAGCTCGGCATGATTGTCAACAACAACCCAGCCGGCGGTATCACCATCTCGCCAAGCATGCCTGGTACGCCTGGCAGCCCCCCCGTGATGACACCAGGCGGTAGCGTGATTGGCTCGACTGGATTGGGTCTGTCGGTCTTGAAAGGGAACCCCGCGAATCTTTTCGTGAATTACCTTTCCTCGATCGGTGACGTTACGGTTACTCAGCGTCCTGCCATCGCTACCACGTCGGGCGCGCCGGCGGAGTTTCGTCGTATTGAAACGGATTTGTTTAGCCAGGTCAGTCAGAGCGCGGTCGCCGGCACACAGAGCAGCTCCGTTGCGACAACTAACACACAGATACCGATTCGTTTCGGTACTTTGCTTCGGGTCAACCCAAAAATCGACTTGGAAACCGGCATCATCCGCACACAGTTGACGCTCAACGTTGCAGTGCGATCGCAAGTAAAAACGATTGACCAGTACCTGACCGACGCCAATGGGACGACTAAAGTACCGACCCAAATCACGCTTCCTGCCAACATCGATTACAACGGTGAAGCACTGCTTCGTGACGGCGACACCATCATCATTGGAGGACAGATGGAAACCGACGAGACCAATTCTGGTTCTGGTGTGACAGGGTATGAAAAAGCTGGTCCATTTGCCGGACTGATTGGTTCGACCAAGAGTCAGAATCGTGTCTCTACTTACTACTTTGTGCTGACCGCTCGTGTTTATGAGCGCGGTAACGAGCGGAGACCAGGTGCATGACCTCCCGTCATGGGGTTGACCTTACGCCTGGTGCAGTCCAGGCGTTTTGGGCCGAGCGTGAACCAAAACTGCTATCGTTCTTCCAAGAAATGGACAACAAGGAGCACTGGTCACTGCAGGACGTTGATCATGGTTTGAGCACTTTATATTCGGAAATCGCGCAGTTGCTTCACTCGTTCGAGCAAAGCAACGGAACGGAGAACGCTCTGGTTCAGGAGGGGGTTTCACAACTTACCGCGGCGGCCGCGGCGTTGCCTTGTTCGGCATCATCCAAATTTTTCGAATGGCTGGGTGAAAGGTCTTTCGAACTACCGTACACATTGCTGGAGCACGCTCACCAAAACTTTCGTCATGATGAAAACTGCAGTGTTGTCTGGCAGCGTGCGAAGATGATTGCGCGCTATCAGATCCTTAAAGACATTGTGAGCGAAATCACCGGCGGGGGAGCCCACTTAAAATGAACACCTACGATTCACTCAATGTCTGGACCAATGATCAGGTGATCGGGGAGGTCTCCAGGCAAGTACTGGCTGTCGCGCAGAAGCACAAGTTACCCGCGACACCTGGTCAGGCCTTGCCCCAGGAGTACGACATTCCATTCGCCTATCGTTACGACGCTGAAGATGACGCCAGGGTACAGCTCTTCAGGAGAGTTGCCGTCCTGTTTGCAGCACTAGATATCCACTGTTATTGGATAGATCGCAAACAGGTTCTGGGCGTCCCAGTGGATGCTGAGGATCCAGTTAACCGGGCCTGGGCGAGTTTTTGCGAGGAAGCGATGGAAGTGGTCCTGGACTTCGTGCTGCGCATCGATCTCACTTGACCTGGTAGCAAAGAAAAAGGAGCCCCTCGCAGGCTCCTTTTTTTGTGACTGAAGAACCGGGGCTCACCTTTCTGCCTTCTTGATGTACGGATAATCACAAATATGTGACTTTGTGTACATCGGTTAGGGTGCGGCAATAGCCATCTCGACATCTTCCTCAGGGGCGTAAGTCGGCAAGCCGCTCTCATCAGCATCGGCATCCGGTCGGAATGAAGTGCTGACTCCCACCGAGGCCTCTCTCGCCAGGTGCTGCAGCATCTTGAAATCCAATCCGACGTCATTTATGCCAGCGCGCACAGCCAGGTTCACATGTTCGAAACCGGCCTGGGCAAGGAATCGGTCCAGCTCATGAGGGGTCAGTAGCACCGGATAATTCTGTTGCAGGTAAGCAAGTACTGTCTGGCCCTTGCCGGAAAGCGTCCCGTTATCCTGGACCCAGCCACGGTGCAGCGCCTTACCGATGTGCCCCACGATCGTGGACGGCCTCCCGATATTCTGTTCAACCATCCGCTCCATGATGGCGCTGTCGAGTGGGATGTTGGTGAGTTGCGCTGGTCTCAAGAACTCCCTCTCCACTGTTAACCAACCGGCGGTCTCGGGAATGTCCTTCCAAATGCGGACTTGCACAGATGGGAGGCCTTTCTTGGCGAGGAATGAAGAAATTGCGTCTGGTTCGATTTCGATCGTTTTGACCCTGGCATCAGGCGACAGAGATGCGAACGCGCGCCGCGTAATGACGGCAATTGTTGAGTCGAGCCTGGAGAGCCCTGTCAGGCTCGATGAGTTGAATTTGATGGGAGAGCATGGATAAACAGCCTCGTGCGCCGCTACGGGCTTGCTGAGGCCCTCGTTGCCCGTTTTGAAACGACCCACGCGACGCCCAAAGGTACGCATCGCGTCTTCCAGCATCGTTCGGGTCCGTGGAGAAATGTCCCTGGAATCAGTTCTGGGGTAACTGATTGCTCCGCGCTCATAAGCCGTTTGCATAAGCTTCTCGGCTTCCGCTAGGGGGACGTTAAGTTGGCTGGACACGAGTGTGAGTGCATCCGCACCATTAAGCATTGCCGGCGCCGGTTTACTGATGGTGGTTTCACGACTGAAGCTCATCAATTCGGGATCCATGTTTCGGAACGCCGTTTCGATTGCTTGCAGTGACTCGCGCTTGGATGACGTGCCTTTGGCCCAAATACGCCAACCTGGTTGCGCAGGGTGTGTCCCAGCGACCTTAATTGTTTTCAATGGAGCTCGATCGATGGTGCTGATGATTTTGCTGCTTACCCGCCCGGCGACTTGACCAGATGCATTCGGGTTGCTGCAGAGAAAACCGATGGCCCTGTCGATTGCTCGACGGGCCATCACTGCGACACACACCTTGCGATCAATCGCCCGGGGCGACTGAAGAGCGATTTTAACGGCTTCGGCATTCAGTGCCGACGTTGTCACGCGATCGACAGTTGCCGATGACCCGGACGCCATCAGGACGCTATTAACCTGTGCAGAGATCAATTCACCGTCAGGATCGCCGTCGGCCATAACGACAATGCGCTTGGCGTCTTTGAAATGTTTCGTCAGGTGTTGGATGGTTCGTGAGGAGGTCGGGGTCCAGCGCTCAGGGGTCAGGTCGTCAGGATTGAGCCCAAGAACATCTTGAGGAATGTCGTACAACGCACCACCGGTGGCGAGGACCTGGGCGTTAATGCGGAGTTCGGCCAATATTTTTCGAAGTGGTCGAATTTTCCCGGGCGCTTCGATGACCACTACCAGTTCACTCATTGTATTAATACCGTAATCGCGAAACAAAAACCTTCCAGTCCTACATTCTAGGCCTGAGTTGGCGGTTTTGTCATGGGAAAGGTAGTGGATTTAGGAGTGTCCAGATGGGGTCGCTCCGGATGAGCAGGGCGTCAGACCTTTTTGTATATATATCTTTTTATTAAACATATAGGGAGATTTGAAAAATATGAAAAACCTAATGAAAACAATGACATATACGTATTGTTGAAGTCTTAAACCATCTCGCATGACGAGCCCCAACCACCTCGCATGACGACGAATTTCAACCTCGTATGACGAGCTCCTTATCTCGCATGACGACTTCCCATCTCGTGTGACGACAGTTCGGTTGATGCGCTTTCTGAACCAACCTCGTATGACGTAGGGAATTTCGTTCAAACCACCTCGTGTGACGACGGCTGTGGATAAGTCCCTTAATGATGAATTTCGTTCATTTTAGCGGGGTCGTAATATTGACGCGCTCAATAAAATAAGGATTCTCTGAGCGATGGCTCCTCGGAATGTTTTCGTTTGAGTGATGATTATTCAAGTTGTGGTGAAGGCGAGTTGGACGCTCAACGATGCACAATAATTAAATAAACAACAACTTAGGCGCTTTACAATTGAGTAGTCGTTAGTAAATTATAGGGTCTTAATAAACGCAGGTTGGTGTGTGTGGGGTTATCTGGTGGACCATAATTGGCATATTGCGTTTCATTCTGGAATGTCATCCAAAAGCGATCTGCGGGCTGCGGTTGAGGAGCGTGCGCCGGTGGGTGTGGTGGCCACCCTTCTAAACCTGTCGCAACAGATCCTGGTCCTGCCTCGATATCTCGATGGCGGGGGAGCGGTGTTTATCGACTCCGGCGCTTTCACTGCGTTTCAGAAGGGGGTCGAAGTGGATTGGGCCAAGGTCTTCAGTGTTTACGATACCGTTCTCGGACATACCGAAAGGCCTGAAGGGGTCAGTATCGTTGCGCCAGATGTGATCGGGGACCAGGCAGCGAGCCTGGCTCTCTGGGCTGAACACGCCGAAAAAGTGCAGATCTGGGCCCAGGCAGGGGCTCGCGTAATCGTGCCTCTTCAAAGAGGGGGGCTATCGGCCGGGCAAATGCTGGATCGAGCCGTGCGAATCTTTGGGACCGACCGCATATGTGCCGGCATTCCATCCAACCTTGAGGCGATGAGCCCGGAGGATTGCTCCACTTTGCGCCATCATGACTTCCACATCTTGGGAAGAGTCAGGCTAACAAGTGAGTTGAGATTGAAGCTCTGCGCTCTGCTGCAGAACAATCCAGCAGCGCAGTACACTGCCGATGCAAACTGGCTCCGCTCGCGGATCCGTCAGATCAGTGGTGCAGCACCTGCTTTCAGAGAGGCGGGTAGGCATTGGCCGCTTGATTCAACGCGAACCCGGGCCGTTCGAGAGGTGCTGCGCTGTGAGGCGTACAGTCAGCTGAAGAAATCAACCTTCCCGTCCCAGGCTTTTGCATAGGCGGGTTCGGAATAGTTTCTAATCCACGCGCGGGTTCCGTGGTGCTGACCGACGTCGCGGAGAACGGAAGAGAAGTGCTCACAGATGGTCTCCGGGAGCGTGACTTTGATCCCTTGCAATACCCCGTTTGCGATGTAGCGTCGTTCGAGAGTAGTGGCTACGCCCAGGATCATCTCAAGCGCCGTCTCTGGCATTCCTCTTGAGGTGCGAACGTCACCCTGCGCTGGGCTTACCTGACAACCTGTTCGGTCTTCAAACCAAATTACAAGCGTCATCTGCGGATTGATCAGGGCTCTGCGAAACGCATCGCTCTGTGTATGAAGCAAGGTCATAGCTCCGTGCAGCTGCTGTCCCAACAAGCTTGGGTCCGACTCCTGGTACTGGAGGCTTTTAGGTGATAGCAGTCGTCTCGCCTTGCGCAGGATGCGTTGCGTGAGGTTCAAGTCGGTGAGTGCGATTTCGTGGGCCATGTCTATTCCTGCCTTTACGATCAATGCGCTGCAGCCGGTTTAAAATCCTGGAAGGGTATTGAGAGGGTATCGCTCAACGTGCACCACGCCGTTACGAGAAATATTGAAGTTTGCGATCGCACCAATGTTCTTGATTTCTTCCAATGCGGCACGCACCTTGGTTTTGAAGGAGTCACGGTTGCGGTTGCTTGAGCCGCACAACTGTTGGATGCGCGCGATGGAAATATCTTCTGGAGAGGTGTGGCTGCAGTACCAGCCATGCAGCCAAAGCGCGACCGGTTTGCCGCGGAGCGCGTCTCGCTGTGCCCAGTTGATTTGGGTCCAGCCCAGGGAGTACAGCGACAAGAGTTGTTCGTCGAGTTGGATGAAATACTCCTGCGTCAGGCCATCCTTCCATGTCTTGAGCATCGTCGACGAGTAGCTGTATCTGTCGTCAAAGGTGATTCTCACTGCGCCGGAAACCATTCGATCGATGGATTCGTTGAGCCAGCGATAGTGGTCGCCACCTCGCGGCCGGCCAAGATAGGAAAGAATGGCTCCCGCGTGCACATAGAACTTCTCTCCTTTTGGTGTGTGTCGAGAGATGTGAATCAGTGTTTCCCATACGTCGAGATCAGACTGATCTAGCTGCATGCCTGTGAAGCGAATCGTCATCCCATCGCCTTGCTCGATGACTTCACCCTTCATGTAGCGTCGTGTCTTACCCTGGATGGCCGCGAAGAGCGCCCCGCGGATGATTGCGTTGGGAACGCCTCGAACGCTGTCGCCCCATTCCGGCAGTGCGTTGTTATCAAGCTCAGCAACCGGTGGAAGCAGGTCGCCTTGGGCAAAAAGCTCCAAAGAAAGGTTGCTCGCCTTCGAGGCAGTGCGATCGGCTGCCCGCCGTTCAAGCGCGAGTGCCTGGTGCAGTGGATCATTCATGAGCGGGGCCTTGTATAGGTTAATGGGCCTAGTCTGATAAAATTTATACCAAAATACAAACTTGGAAAAGTATAGTTTTGAGATTACTATATTGAACGAAATCCTATTGGCATCCGACCTATGATGCAGAAACTACCCTGGTTGCAATTTTCGATCTTGGGCTCCCTGCTTGCTCTCAATGTCCAGACGTATCAGTCGAGCATCAATATCTCCGCAGCCCTTGACGTGCTGGGAAGCGAGCCCCAGTCCGCCGTGGAGCTTCCGGTCGCTATTCAAAAAAAGCTCGATGAGGTCGACCGGCTGCGAGCAACGAATGCGGCGCTGAGCGCTGTCGTCGGTGCCGTGAATTTTGGCCCAGCGCGGGAAGAGGGGGTGACTAAGGTGGAGTCATTCCTGCCGCCTCTGCCGACGCCTCCGCGAGTTGATGCTCCGTTACCAGTTCCCACAAGCCTGCAGGCTTTTTTTGGTGGGGCTCCCGCTCCTGGTCCAGATGGCCCATCAAAAAAGGAGTCGGATTCGAAAGGGAAAAGCGAAGCCCAGGGACGCATGCTGCTGTCGCCCATCAGGTTTCGTGAGAACGGAGGCCTTGTGTATTTGGCGGCTGATGGGGTTGTTCGTGTGGTTTCTGCTAACGAGCAGGTGTATGGCGTGAACTGCCGTTTCATTGGTGAAAAAGATGGCATGGCCGAATTCGAAATGCAGGGCAGGAAATTCACATTGCCTCTGATCATTGCCCCAAGTTGAAGTTAGCGGCGGAGAGTAATTGCATGAAAAAAAGTCTCACCATTTCGTTCGTCCTGTGTCTGGCGGGCTGTGTCACAAAGCCTCCGCCGGCGGAGAACTTGAACAATGACCCCTTTGTGGGACGCTTGGCAGCCGCAGCAGAACTGGCGCAGCGCGATCTCGAACGCCTCTCCCGTGCAGAAAATGCGATCGCTGATCAAAAGCGCACTGCTTTGGATCGTCAGCGCGAGGCCGTATCCGTTGCTGCGGTGTTGCCTGGCTTCGACCGCAAGACTCAAGAGGTCTTCACGCTGCCCTATCCGAAAGCTATTGAGCGCGTCGCGAATCTTGCCGGGTACAAGTTTGTCCCGGCAGTCACACTTCCAAGTAATCCGCCGATGGTGAACATTGAGGGCAAGGGGAGAACCCTGCAAGAAGTGATGGCCCAGGTCATGGACCAAGTGCCCACGGATATGAAACTGCACGTCTATGCGGCAACCAAGACCGTGGTCTTGGCTACAAGGCAGCCTTGACGATGGGGATCCTGAAATTGAAAACAGTCCTGCTGGGCCTAATGCTGGTGGTGGCCAGCTTCCACGTGCTGGCTGACAGCATCGCTCAAGAAGAAGCGATATCGCCGGAGCAAGCGCTGCTGGAAGTGAAGAAAAAGGCCAAAGAAGCACCCAGCCCGACGATGGACGACGACAAGCGACAAGAGCTCGCGCGTATTCAGTTAATGAGCGAGGCCGGTCGTAACTACGGCGTGCAACTTGGGCGATATAACCGCTGGTTGGCACAAGCACGGCTACTGGACAATCAAGCCGTGCAACTCGATCAAAGCTTTCCGTTTGGCCGCCTGTATTTGAGATCCGGGACACTCCAGCCGCCTATCCTGGATTCAGCGGAGGATTACCGTGCGATTGAGGACGACGGCAGGTTGCGAAAGCTGGTCGACAAAAATTTTCGGACCATGGTTCAAGCGAGGTTTCGTAACACTGCGCTGACGTGGCGAGATTTTCTTTTGCCGGATGACATGGTCAAACCCCCGCTTCCCCGGGAAACGTTGCTCCCTCGCACTAGTGAAGAGAGTGAGCGCTGGGATAAGGCAATGCGCGAGGGGTGGGAGGAAGGCCGAAGTATGGCCATAGATGAAGCTGATCTGAGGCTGGAAGCGCTGCAGCGCGGGTTCCGTGGAATGGTGCTTTACCGACTCTTGGCGCTTCACGGGATGATTGATCCGCCGCAGGTTATCGAGCGACGCCCGGGTGAGGTAATCACCTCGGAGAGTGGCGATGAATTGTTGATCGGTGTTCGTGAAGAAATCATCTCGAAGGATGCTTACTTCGTATCTGAACCCGGGCGCTGGAAAGCCCTCGATTATGGCTTCAAGGCACCAGGTGAAAAATGAACGATGAAACCGTAGCACTTGGTGGCTTCAACCAGGAAGAGCAGCGCCAGTTCTACGAGACGATGGTCGAGCGAAATCCTGACGCCGCGCGCGAACTACAGCATCTCGTTGATGATGACATGCAGCGGCTGCACGATCGCCGGCGCCGCGCAGAAGACATGTTGCCTGACACCTTGAGCAAGGGGCAGGTTTATACCCCCCCCGAGTCATTCAAGTCGCAGCAGGATGTAGATGATCTGCTTGCCTATGTTCACGATAAAGAGGCAGCCGATCTCAAATTCGGTGATGGCGAGCCTCTCACAATGCGTGTCCAGGGAACCATTTATCGGCTCACTCACCGGGCGCTCACAAACGACGAAGTGCGGACGGTGATGAGTGTGCTGTATTGCTCATCCTCAATCGTGACCTCCGTTCTGGCAGGAGACCGCCGAGACTTTGCATATACCGCCCGTCAGGGTGCAAAAATGGGATCCCGATGGCGGGTCTGCGTGACGTTGCGTGGCAGTTACGAAGGTATCGGTTTCCGCATCGTGATGCGCCGCATCACCATTGATCCGCCTACGGTGGCAGAAGTCTATCTGCCGGACGACATCGTAGACGCCGTCATGAAGTTGGACCGCGGCATCATACTTTTTACGGGGCCTACTGGTTCAGGGAAGTCCACTTCTTTGGGCGCCCTTTTACGACATCGGATGCAATCGCCGCACCATAGCGATCACTTGATTACCCTCGAAAACCCTATCGAGTTTCTACATTCTGGATATCCGCATCCCTTTTCTGAGGTGACTCAATGGGAAGTCCCCAGGATGATGGCCACTTTCCCCTATGCCGTTGAAACCGCACTTCGCTGTGACCCCGATTTGATACTTGTTGGTGAGATGCGCGACAAGGCAACCATGAAAGCCGCGATCGAAATCAGTCTTACCGGGCATGGTGCGCTGTCCACGCTGCACACGTCGACTGCGGTACAAACCGTAACGAGGATTCTGCAGGCATTCACTCCAGAGGAAATACCTGCGGTCCAGTACGACTTGGTAGACAACCTTTCGATGATCGTCAGTCAGCTGCTTCGGAAGGGACCGGATGGGCGTCGTGTTGCCCTGCGTGAACGACTGATTTTCGACGGGCAGATTAAAGATCGACTTCGCTCAGCCAAGAACCTGAGTCATGAGCTGCGCAAGGTGATGGAGTCGCACGGGCGCTTGATGGTTGACGAGGCCCGCGAGGTTTACAAGGACGGCCGCCTGGCAAAAGCCGAGCTGGACCGGATTGAATTCATGGATTCCAAAGAGAGGGCAGCTTTTCAATGAGTCAGGTTCAGGTCTACCAAGTCGCAGGCGATGCTTCGAGTTATGTGCGGGCGTGTGGCGAACCGGAAGCTTTAGGCTATCACCCGTCATGGATCATGCTGATCTTGATCGCGATCTTCCTGAATTTCTGGTTGATCCAGCTTTTATGCGTACTGGGTATCGGCTTCATCATTTATGCAAAGCAACAAAACGCCACTCTGTTCGACATGGTTCGACGCTTTCGCAGATGGACTGTTGGTAACAGCCGCAAACCTTTCAGGAGCAGGTCATGAGAAGTAAACGCGCAATCGGTCTCGGAATCGTGCTGATCGGGTTGGGGCTTTTAGCGACAGCCCAGGCGGGCGAGTTGGTAGTCCATGATGCCGTTGTCGTGAATGACGGGTCCACCAGGCTGGTCAACTGTCAAAACACTCGCGGGCTGTTTGTTCTGAATCGGCCGCTGGCTCCGGCTGACGCCTATGTAGTCAATGCAGACATCAACGATTCGTCCTTAAGCGATGCACTTGCAAGGATATTGCCTGCTGGCTGGCAGGTCCGCTACTCGTCGCCCAACGTCGAAAATGAGCGTATCAGACTTCGCACGCAGACATACTGGGCGGACGCGCTGAAGATTTTGACTACTGACTTCAACCTGTTTGCCATCGTGGATGGTGATCGCCAGGAGGTGATAGTTGGCCGCTTGTGAAATCTCAGCCTACCTCGGGATCAAAGCCTCGGTTGACCTGCCGCAGATACATTTCATTCGCCGGCCCCGCATGGAGGCCGACGACGCGATCTGTGTGCTGAGCTTGATTCCTGAAGCCCAAGCCCACTTTTCGTTCGTGACGCTGCTGGAAGCCGAGGCCTGCTTCCTATTCTGGAACGAGTTTCTGGCTATCAAGTTGGAAATGACGAAGGGACAGTACTTCCAGCTCCGGCGGCATGTGCTTTGGCGCAAGTACATGTTCGTCACCCCAGCTGGGATGGTCGCGATGCTTGAAGACATGGACGCCGCGGTTTATGTGCCTTACGTGGACTTTCAAGCAAAATACGCGCTCAAAATGATCGACCCCCCTTAAGTTTATCAGCGCAAATCGTGTATGCTATTGAATAGACAAAAGTAGATATCAGTTGGAGGACACATGACTGCAACTCAAGCTCGGAATGCCAACACAGAATCTTCTGCGCCATGGCCGCCGGAAGATCGTCCGGTAACCGGCGGAGATGTGCAGGAGTTCCTGGAGCGTTTTCACCTGGACATCAACTTGATGGAGGCGGTGTTTGCGATTCCGTCCCGTCGGTCCTGGTACGACATGACGGTGAAAAAGGCCGACGAAGTAGTAAACGTGCCGAAGGCTGTTCTCGTGCGTTTCTACTCTGCCTATCCGGAATTGATGCCGTTCTACACGACTGAAACTGCTGAAGAGCTGCGCAGTCGGCTGAATCTCTCGCCGGCGGCGTTTGGCCTACTTGTAGGTCGTCAGGAGATCAGTGTTCGTCAATGGAGTGCTGAGCGCGAGCCTCACAAGGTGGTAATTCACCTGCTGTGGCTGATTCGGCAATCCTTGAACATCATCGACGGTAACCTTCCAGTCCTGAACGGTGAGGAGATGCTCGCCGACCTGGTACGTTTCAGTTTTCTGGAGTGGAGCCTGCGCAAGGAAACTCCTTCGCAGCGTCGAACCGATACTGCGTCCACCAATGCCATGCTTTTCAATGAAGTATTGAGCCTGGTTCCACAAGCCAGCCTGGCCAGGGCTACCCGGGGGTTTGATTTGAGCAATGTCCTCAAACCGGCTCCGCAGGCAGCCAAGAGCGATTCTTCGAACGTTTCCGTCTCTCCGGACGAGCGGCATCGCGCAACGCAGAGTGTGCGTGAGCGCAGGGTCGCGAACCAGTCCCTGAGCAAGATGGGTGAGTCGTTCAAGCTGTGATGGAGGAAGGAATGCGCCAAGATTACGGTGTTCTCGGCCTGGGGACGCGTGAAGGCAATCTGCGCTTCACAGAAGAGGTAACCGCTTGGCTTACCAAAATCGGCCAGGCCGCTGTTGAAAAAGGATTCGCGGAAAACCCT
This sequence comes from Pseudomonas sp. GXZC, assembly GCF_026967615.1. Lineage (NCBI taxonomy): Bacteria > Pseudomonadati > Pseudomonadota > Gammaproteobacteria > Pseudomonadales > Pseudomonadaceae > Pseudomonas > Pseudomonas sp. GXZC. Next base: position 100,738 of record NZ_CP114116.1, on the reverse strand, counting down.
GAGGTCACGACCAAGCATCCACCGCTTGCCTCCAGATCCGTTGGGACGTTCGCACTTTACCTCGTCTCCACGTCAAACCCTGATAGGGGGACCACGCTTGTCGTCACTCACCGGGATCAGCGCAATCCGTTCAAAAGCGGCAGGGCTGATGGCGTTTCAATTCATGTGCAGGCTCGCGCATTGAAGGATGGCCGGTGGTTGAGCGAGAACTTCAAAACCGGTGCAATCCCGCTTATCTCAACGGATGACCTCGTTGTACTTGATTTGTTGAAGAGTGTGTTAAGCCAGCAGGCCAATAAGCCGTCATGAAAGAAAAGACCAGTCCTCGTTCGAGGCTGGTTCACCCAGAGTCCTTGCGTGCGCCTTTAATGGAAGCGCTGAGTGATCTCTTCATATCGTGTTGGCCTGATCCCGACCTGCCGGTCGACTCTTTTGCACAGGGGCTCAGTAGAGCGGTTGAAGGGCTCCTCAGTGGCGATAACCAGGTTCAGTTGCCGTTGATACCTCCCGGGCTAGTGGAAAGTCTCATGAGCCGTTCTGCGCGTCATTGTGATCGGGTGGTGCAGGGCTCTCGCGGTCGGCCGGCGTCTGGCTACAGTTTTCGCTTGGTGATAGAAGGCCACAGAGTAGGTGCGGTGCTGTTGGTGGATGTCACTGGAACGCGCGGATCTGACCAGGCTCTTGTTTTCATGCAAATAGCGGCTCTTTTCCAAGTCGATGAATTCGATCGGCATCGACACGCGATATTGCGCAACAAGTATGAAGCTGAGGGACTGTCCGATGCCCTGGTCAACGAGTTGACGCCGAAGTCACCCACGAGCGAGCAGACACTCGACTACGATCTCGATTTCAGTTCGGTCCCCAGCATGCGATAGCCTTTGACAGCGTTTTATCACTCTCTCAAGATCAAGCACGAATCCCGGGTAATCCTGATCAAAAAACACTCTGCCTACCCGTCGCTCTACTTCATTTCCCCTCTGAACAATGCAAGCACCTGATTTGCGTTGCCTCGGGCACCGGCAGGCACCCGGAGTGCGGGGGACTCATTCTGGCCATGACAGAATTCGGCTTAAAAACTTGATTAGTTCTGTTTAACAGAACTATAATGGCCTATCGGAATCGTCCCGGTCCGCCATGTTGTCAAGGAGAAGGCCATGACTGCAAAAGAGCAAAGTACGCTGAAACGCCTGCAATCGAAATGGGCTCAGCGCACCGCTTCACCTCGCGAGGTTAAGCGCTGCATGGATCTGGAGCAGAAAGCCCGCGCAGCAGCACGTTCGTAAGGGAAATCCAAGATGGGCAAACACATCAATAGCACCAAACTCACAGAGACTCTGACGCTCTCGGAGTGTAGTGACGGATTTTGGCTGTATGACAAGACTCGCGGCATGAATCTAAGTATGCGCGCAAAAACGACACAGGATGCCTTCGTAGAGTGCATTTCCTACTACCAGGAGCGGCTCGCCGAAGTGGAAAGTGAACACCGTGAACTGACTGCAAAGGTTGACGCCTTTGTGAGCCAGTTTTTGGAAGGCGATGAAGCCTAACGGCGGCGTATAGCCAGCGAAGTGGTGGAGGAAAAACGCGATGAACACTCGAAATAATTCCCGCTTGATTGATGCCGATGGCCACGCAGCTTGGGTTACTCGCGAAGCAGCAGCACGCTACCTGCGCCTCGGTCGTCAGCTCGGATACATCTGGCGTCAAACCGAATTTGGCTGGAAAGCCAACAGAACAAGCTAGGGGGAAAAGTCCCACAGGTACACACCAAACCTCGCCTTCAACGCGGGGTTGGGTCAGTAGGAGAGGCGCGGTTGTCGCTTCGGTGAGAATAAGGGTCTTTTCATGAGCGATACCGTTGAACATACTCGTATTCAACCTGTTCCGGATGATAAATGTCCGCGATGCGGCGGAGCCATGCTGAAAGGCAAAGCGCTTTTCGCGGTGGGTTCTAACGCAATGTGGGAAGGGAAAGCCCCACCGGTAAAGTTACACGACTGCCTGAAGTGTAATTCTTGCGGCCATAGCGAAAAGTTTGAGGCGGAATTCGAATACGGGGTGCGGGAATCTGAGACAAGATCTAGGACAAGACCAATGAATAACGAACGCGCCAATCAACCTCGAATCCCCGAACGGGATGCGCTTCACGGCTACTTGCGTCAGGCAACACAGCAGCAGTTACTGGCTCTAGCAGAGCTAGGCGTTTGGATGGAAAAGCATCATGAGTTGTTGCTCGCAGGTCGGGCGAATGGCATTCGCCTCGGGGCTACGAAAGAGGTAATTCAGTTCATGCTTGACAGCCTAGATCCCGATTTGGCCGGGATGGTCGCAGGCAACCTCGTACAGCTTCCAAACTGATAGGAAAAAAGGACGCTCACTATATGACGTTTTCAGACTTTCCGAAGATCACCTTGATTGAGTTCAGCGTAATGACCCTTGTAGCCTGCGTATTCACAGGCGGTGCAGTCTTTTTCGCAAGTCTGATCTTAGGTGTTGCCATGGACTCTGCCGCGAGCGCAGCTGATGAGGTTGTAACGGCCGACTTTCACAAAAAACTGCTGTGGTCCCTGCCCTTTTGTGTGGTGGTTGGGGTGGCCATGATTCATGGGCACGCTTACCTCTACATGAGAAATGTTCGGAGAATGGCCCAGTTAGAACACGAGCAGGCTAGTGTTCGAGCAATTCGCCACAAGGTCTCGCAGTACGAGTTCTTCGCATGCCTAGCAGTACTGGCTGTGTCGGCGATTGTGTTCACGCTCGTGGCACGGTGAGGGACAGATGATTCAGTCACGTACAAGTAGAGCCATGCCCAGGCTGCCCCACATCAAGAAACCGTGCCGTGACTGCCCGTTTCGCAAGGACGCCTTGCAAGGGTGGCTGGGCAAGGATCGTGCGACCGAAATCCTGGCCGCAGACTCGTTTGTCTGCCACAAGAAGACGGATATGCAGTGCGCAGGGCACATGCTCATTAACGGCCAGGGCAACGCATTTGTGCGCCTTGCGGACCAGCTTCGCATCGCGCTAGACCTGACAGGCAGCGAGCAGGTGTTTGAGAGCAAAGCAGCCTGCATCGAACACCACACCAGTTAAGGGGAAATGCCGCGATGAAGTATTTCGAGTGGGAAGGTGCAGTGACCGAGGCGGTGGCCGAGGCTATGGCCATCAGTCATTCCGACGCCTCGGGCATCGTTGAGGCGCAGCCGTTCTACATGCAGCAGTCGTGGGGCAAGGGCATGGATGTTCAGATGACCGCTGCCAAGGTTATGGAGGCGGCCCAGGTGGACGCCGAGGAAAGGGCCAGGACTCCAGCGCCGAAGCAAGAGCGCATGCTGTTCGGCGATGAGGCTGACGCTCACGCGTTCTGGAAAGATAGAGAGTGGAAAACCTATGCCGTGGATCTGGTGCAGGGACGGGGCAAAAAAGAAAAGGTTGTCCGCACCATGTACGTGCGAGCTCGAACAGGGCACGGAGCCGCGACTTGTGCAGAAGAAAACGATTGGTCCCGCAACCCCAAGCCTCGCTATGTGGCCCGCCTGGCCGGGCCTCGTGAGCTGGGCTGCACGCCTTCTGCATCAAAGGAGCAACACAATGAGCCTTCTGCACACAGGTGATAACTACTCCGCCACAATCACAGTGACGAATCTGCTTTGGTTCAAAAAACGTCAGATTGTGGCGTTCGCTCCCTCACAGGAGAAAGCAATCGAGGAGTGCATGGCATTAGCTAAAGCCGATGGATGGGCGCCACCAGTCTGGTGGCAGTGGTGGAGGCGCCGAGACTCGCATGAACCGAACATTGGAGTTTGCCTGTGAGCATCGCCGAGCCTGTTGGGAATCGACTCTGTGATTCGGTTGCCGACAGTCACAGACACAATTGAAAATGTCGCTCAGCCGCACCCCTTGCCCTGCCCTAAAAAGTGGGGCTAAGTCAGCAGAAGGGTGCCGTAATGGTGTCCCATTTGGAGATAGGAAAATGCGCAATACCACTTTGTTTTTGGCGGTTCTGTTTGGCTTCTCTGGTGTTGCAAATGCAGACACTGGCCGCATCACCGAGCGCGACGATTGCATTTCTAATCTGCGCGGTCATGCCGAAATGAACGCGGCGAAACAAGGCTACACCGTTTTGAAGATCGACCAGGGCGAGTACGCCACCACTGAAGATGGCGGCGTGAAATGTTCGGCTCAGTTCCTGATTGAGAAAGACGGTAAGGAAGCTTTTAGCCAGGTCTACAGCGGGCAGGTTGCCAAGCTGTCCAAGTAATTGGGAAAACCGTAAGCCTAGCTGCCTACGGTGCACTTTGCCCGGATCAAACTCTGGCAACCCCATCCCAATAGCAGCAGCTGACCAGGCAACGAAAACATAAGGGAATTCAGTTATGACAATTATTCGTCACCCCACCAACTCAGCAATTTTTGTTGGGACACCTGAAGAGTTTGATTTGGCGGTTGAAGGTGAATTCAGCGCTGCTGGCCATTGGATTGTGTCGGTTAATGACGTTGAACAGGATTTGATGTGTTTGGAGCCTGAGCAGGCAATGCGTGAAGGTGAGCGCGTATTTGAACTCAACGCACAACGGTTTCAAGAGGACATGATTCGTTGCCGTGGGATCGAGTTTGCTCACCTGGGCATGATGGTCGAGGTAAATGGTGAGATGGGCACCATCCAGGGCATGAACGCCAGTGCGAACCTGGATGTGCTGTTCACCAATCAGCTCAAACACGGCAAGCACACCCACAACTGCCACCCCAGCTGGAACGTGAAGTACTTCGATGGTAACGGCATCCTCATTGCTCACTTCGCTGAAAACGAATGTGTGCTCCGCCCCGAGCGTCCAGCAGCATAGGACGAGTCGCCCATGACACAGCTGATCGAGGCGCTACGCGCAAACGCCACAAAGTGGCGGGCAGGCCGCCGAGCCTTAGACGGGCTTCGGTAGTACCAGGGCAGGCATTTCGCGACCGCTAACACACATAGGAATCCGACCATCATGGCAACGAAAGCGCAGTTCGATGAAGCAGCACAGCGTCTGCTGGGTGAAGATAAATTTTCCGACCTGTTCGGGTCTGGCTTCTCCCGCCCGGACTTCTGTCGGGAAATCGCTCAAGATGAATTCATCGATAACCTGTTCAGCACGTCGACCAAACAGGCAGACCTCGATCTGATTCGCCGTGTCGCAAATCGCCTTTGGAAGGGTGATGGTGTCACCGGCCTGGACGACTAAGGCAAGTCGCGATACAACCCAAGCCCAGCCATCGAGCTGGGCAGCGGCATTAGAAGGACGCCGATTTTCGCGTCCGCGAAATCGACGAGGACATGAATGAAACGCACGCTCTCCGCTCTCACCGCACTGTTGGCATGCACCGCACATGCCCAGGATGCAGCTCCAGCGAATAACCCGCCCGTTTGGCGGGTAATCGTGACGCAGACAACCGTCGTTCGATTTGAGCCTGGCAGCGACGCCGTAAGATCGCTCTCACTGGATGTTCCAGACGACCAGTGCCGCATCGGCACCGTGAAAGCCTATGACCATCGTGGCCGGACCGAATCGGATAAAAACATAAAGCTGTGTGTCGGGCAGATTGATGGGTTGCCTACGGTGACAGGATGGGTGCTACCGGATCATATTCGACAGGATCTTGCTGCTGGAAAATTTAAGCCGGACGTAGACCTGTATCAGTCGTTTTCTTTCGGATTTGACGGAACGAAAGCTGTTCTCAAGTCGCTGACTTACACGGTGTCCGTCGCCAAGCTTTGAGTTGAGGGAAAACCCTCGCCCGCGCCTACTGTAGGAAAGTCGCAATGCAGAATTATTACCCCGCTCTATTGCCAATCACTGGGCCAGATGGTTTTCCCATTGATACAAAAGGCGATCCTGATTTACAGCAGGCGCTGAGCACCGAATTGGTGTTGGGTTTGGATGGCCGCGTTTTTTCCACCCTTACCCCGGCTGAACTGGAGTTGTTCAAGTTCTATCGTGACAAGGGCCGCAAGTTCGGTGTAGTCGCCACCATCCTTACTGCAGCAGACCTTGCCGAGTTGGCCGAGGCCAATTCTCAGGCGCACCAGGACGAGATTATGCGCCGTGTGAACAGCACCGTTTCTGTCATCCGCAGTTAAGGGACAACCAATCTTCACCCAAGCCCCGGCCTTGTACTGGGGCCGAGCCAGTAGAGGGGCCGGCAGCTCGCAGGCCTCACTTCAAGGAGTGCAAGGTAAATGAACATCCCGCCATGGGCAGTAACTGTAGGGTTGGTTGTACTCATCATTTTTGGACTCGTTTGGATGTTCGGCCACCGTACTGACAAATCCAAAGGTGCAGACGCAGAGGAAAGTGATCAACGTGAAGCGGCGTCTGTAGATGTCAAACTGGTCAACGTCCCGTTGGCGTCCGTCGATTATTTGCTCGACATGATTGAGAACCGAATTCACGAGATTGGCGTAACGTACCAAGCGAATGGAAGGAGCTATCACGATGATCTTGAAATGACAGCCCTCCGCGCCATGTCCCGGCAGTTAGGTTTCGACTTTGACGTGTCGTCGATTTCTTCAGGCTTTGCAGTCACGCGTCACGTCCACCAGCCTGTTTAACGAGCGTCACAGCGCTCAGGTAAGCTCAAGCCCCGGCGCCAATGGGTGGCATTGGGAAAGCCAAGATGCTGGCGGGGAAATCACGGCAAGCGGGTATTGGTTCATCGTCAGAGCGGCACTAGGGTCATGTCGCTGCAGCGGTTTACGCGTTCTACGCAAACTGCGCCAAACTGGACAACCGTCAGCTATCGTCCCCGATGGGTTCGAGACCGTCATTGACGTCATATTTTTTTTGAAGAGCTTGAACGCATAGGCACATGTGCCTATTATGGTTATCAGCGCGTGTTTCTCTTCGTCTGAAGATGATAAACAAGACTAGTTTGGGAGTTTTCCTGTGAAGTTATTTGCTGCAGTCGCAATCTGCTTGATTGGAAGTGTTGCCCAGGGCGCTGAGCCGCTAGAAATTTCGCCATTGAGGAACATAAAGCCAGAAGGTAAGGGGGATGGTTCGAATTGGACTATTTCGTTTACACCGAGCTATCTGGCTGCAAACCGGGAGATTATCACTCAACCAACCGTGACTTTCGACGTCGCGTCCGGCGAGTGCGCGCAAGGCGACGCGAGCGTTGTAAAAATGCATGGCGGCTTTGAGGTCAAGGTTCAGCAGAAGATTTGCGTCGGTGTAGTTGACGGCAAAACTATAATTGCTGGTTGGTTGGTTTCTCCAGGTGCGGTTCCAAAACCATTGATGGATGAATCGCTAACGGAATATGGGGTGGGTATCAAATTTGTCTTCGACGGTAATCAACTGGAAGCCGATCAATCGATCTACAAGTTCAAAGCAGCGAAGAAGGCAAGTGTTGATACGAATGCGAGCTCATAAATTGGTCGCCAGAACAGTGGCTTGGTTCAGCATGATGAACGATATGTCACGCTTGAGTCCGATGATGCTGCTTACCGTTTTGTTGTTCGGTGTGGCGACTAGTGTTGTTGCCAAGCCAGAAATGGAGGTTGGATTCTCACCGGCCGCCGGCGGCAAGAGCGCATTGAGTGTCGTACTCGGGGGGGTGAAAAACGCTCAGCATCAGATCCTGGTTGCTGCTTACTCCTTCACGAGCAAGCCCATTGCGACCGCCTTGGTCGACGCAATGCAACGCGGTGTTGATGTCCGTGTCGTTGCCGATATGAAGGGTAATAGCGCGAAATATTCCGCTGTAAACTTCCTGGCGAACAAAGGCGTTCCCGTGCGCCTCAATGGTCAGTACGCCATTATGCACAACAAATATATGGTCATCGATGGGCAGCACGTCGAGACTGGCTCATTCAACTTTACCCAGGCTGCTGCAAAGAGTAATGCGGAGAATGCCTTGTTGCTGCGAGACGTGCCAGAAATGGCGACGATCTACGCCCGTAATTTTCATAGGTTGTGGGATGAAGGCGAGCCGTTGGAGCCAGCCTACTAGGCCTGTCGCGTAGTTAGCGCGACGTTAGATCAATGGAGGGGATCATGCGTAAGTTAAGTGGCGCGCAGCGTGTGATGGCTGTCCTGAATGCGTTACCAGGTGGACGCTTCTTCAGCTCAGCCCGGGGGGTGCCGTTGGCAGTGTTTGGCGACAAAAGTGTTTGCTGGTTCGCCAAAAAGCAGCATTACAGGATCTTCCATGGTTTTGGCGTGCCAGGCCCTCAAAAGCGTTTTGACTACCCAGACATCACTGGTGTTGTCGGCCATTTCGAAGGGTTGAACCTGGCGGATTCAAACGCCGCGCCTCAGTCTCCACAGTAAACGTAGAACGCGGCAAGTGATGCCGCCGGCGCTCGGTTATCTCGTGTAGTTGCCGAAAGGACTGTCATCGACAAATCCGTCCCGCACATCCACATGGTCTGCAAGAGTTGGTCGAACGTTCGTCAGATCTATCGTTTTCATGGCGAGATTCGCAAATGTCAGCCGGGCACCAGGTTTATCTTGGTGATTCAACTGGGCAAACACCGCGCCGGTGTCCAGGGCGTAAACATTGCCAAGTTTCTGCAATCCTTCCCATTGAGGGGTGTGCCCTACAAACAGACGGCCAACTCCTACCACCCCTGAGTCGTCCTTCGAATTAAGCCTGGTGCGTCCCCACAGCGCGGTTTCGGTCACCTTTTCGTTTCCTTCGTCGAGCTGCTGCAGGAATGTTTGCCAGGTCATGCCCTCGGGAACGTCCGCATGGACCAGCCCTACAGTCCCCCGGGTGGTCTCAATCTGGATAGCCAGGGGTAGCCGGCGAATTGAATTGAGAATCTCCTTTTGCGCGTCTGCAGGTGTGTCCAACCACCAGTTCAGTCCATTGCGTTTGGCTGCCCACTCCACGACCTCATCTGGTGGATCTACCAGCGGATCGGAATAGAGCTGCATCAGCATGTCTTCGTGATTACCTCGAACGGCGTGCACGTATGGTTGGGCCAGGAAGCGAGCTGTGCGGTGGGAGCCTGGGCCTCGATCGATAAGGTCGCCGACCGGGAATAACCGGTCAACCTTGGGATCAAATTGGGCCAGTCTCATTCCTTGGAGTACCAGGTCGTAGGCACCATGGATATCACCGCAACCGAAATCCCTACCGTGAATATTCAGGGGAAGATGAACGATGCTGGAGTAGGGCGGGGGGCTTCTTTTGAGCATATCGGTCACCGTAGCGTAGAAATTCAGTTTGGCATCCCGGAGTCGCAGAGATGGACTTTGGCAAATTCGGGTTGGTCTTCATTCGGTAGGGGGGACTTATTGTTACTAGGTGATCCCGGCAGTGAAGGGGTGGTCAACGCTGCGCGGTCATGTGTATTTTTTATTGTATTTTTTTTATGTGGTTGTCTGCCCAAGCTTCGCTTGGGCCCATGTAACGCGAAGCGAAAGATTGACTTGTCCGATTACGCTGGGATTGTCACAACTTCTTTCTTCCAGGCGTTCCTGGCCACTTGATAAAGTTGAGCGGGCTGCAGCGTGGCTGGAAACTCATCACTCTCAATCACCGTGAGATTGAATTTTTTCGTGATCAATCGCCAGTGGAATGCCGGTATGACGAGAAACTGGTTTGACCAACCCGTGCTTACCAGGGTTTCCCTACGTGTGGGTGAGTCAAGCATTAAACAGGCTCGGGATCCCCGTTCGTTCAGTGGGATAATCACCCCGCGAGCGTTGTTGGCCGCCTGGGACTGGAGAAACCGATAGAGGTCGCTTTTGACATACCGCTCGCTGTAGAGCGATTCCAGCTGGTAGGGAGTATTCACGGCAGGCCTCAAAGCTTGGATGCGACGCGAGTGACGTCGACATGGCGGTCGTTATCTTGCTTATGGTCATAAATCCGCAGGGTCTGCTCCGAACGCTGCCCAACGGTAGTGAGGATGGTCTTGACCGGTACGTTGTCATCGATCAGAGCCGTGATGAAGGTGTGACGAAACCAGTGGTTGCTTGCCTTTTCCAGCAGCGCCGTCGCGCGCTGCGCCTCCGGCGGCATCAAAGTAGCCGCCAATTTTGCGGTGTTCTTGACTATGTCGAGGACCATGCGGCTGTTGAGCCCTGACTTGCCGTCGACCCACTTTCTGGGTGGACACAGCGGAGTGAGCTCGTCAGCTGCCGGTATGAGCGGCAACCCATGGCTTTGGCGCCAAGGCATCAGAACACCGGTGATGTAATCGACTGGCAGCGGCACCGTCCTGAGCCTGCCCCCTTTCCCGCGGAGTTTGATCCACCATCCAGATCGATCTTCATAGACCTGTGATTGTTTGGCGTGCACCAGTTCGCTCACCCGGGCACCAGTCACTGTCAGCGTCCGGATGATGAGCGTGTACTGTGAACGTTTGGCTAGGAGGCTCGCGGATGTGTCTGGCATCGCCGCCAAAGCTTGTTTGATGGCCATGGCCATCGTGTCATCGAACCACCGATCACTTGATTCGACCGCGGCAGATGAGCTTGTGTCCACTCCATCATCCATGGACGAACCGATCCGCGACTTGTTAGCCATTGGATCGCTGTGGATGTACCCCGATTTCAACCAAACGGTAAACATCGCGCGTATAGCGTTGAAGGCGTGGTTTGTAGAGGTGATGGACAGGCCCGAAACGAAGGGTCGCCATTCAACCGAGCCTCGCGGATACTTTCTCCCGGAGCACCAGCGGCTACGTGGCTGAGGATCCGCCAGAAATTGTTCGTACCGTTCCAGGTCGTTGTCGCTCAACTGAGAAATCAGTAGGTGTTGGTCGGACGCCCAAAGCCACAGCCGGGCTATTTCGGTCTGATACCGGCGAAGAGTGTGGCGGGAGTTACGCCACTTATAAAAGAACTTGCCGATCGCGTTCAGCTCCAATTCAACGGAGCTGAGTTCGCGCGTTATCGTTACTGGCAAAAGAGCAACCTCAGTCCCGGCGAGGATCTCTTCAGCCAATTGGTCGACGGGGTTGCGTTGCATACTTATCCACTGCTCCTGTGGAAAACTCTGTGGGTTGCATCACGAGACGCAGTTACCAGGCCGCTTTGGCTACCTGGTTGTTATTTGATCAATCACATCGAGCTGCCCGGGCCATTCTGTTCGATCGAGGGTTCTTGCTCGAAGGTCGTGATTTCATCGGCGGCGGCTTCGCGTCGGGACGCAGGTCCTGCAAAATGAATCACTTTGCTCGCTGTTTGAAGGCGTGAGTTTAGCTCGTTCACAGTACCCTGAAGGACGCTGACCTGAGTTTCCAGGGCTTTATTGGCCTGCAGCGCGCAGCGCAGGTCAAGGGCGGTGTCCTTGGCGAGCGAGGTAACACGACGTCGCTCTTCTGAGTTTGCTCTTAAGGCCCCCTCCAGTTCTTGTTTTGCTTGAGCCAGATGCTGGGCGTTTTCAGCCAGCGTCGTCACTGTCCGCTCAAGTGTGGACTTGCTGGCTTCGAGGGCAGCCATTTCAGCACGCTGGCGGTTGAGCAGCTCATCACGTTGGGCAAGTTGCACCGCGGTAGCAGATTGCTCGTTCTGCCAACTGGTGGCCGTTTCGTCGAGCTGACGCTGTACCGCTTCTATTTGATCGATGTGCTGTTGGATGCTGTGTTGCAGCGACTGCGCTTTCTGTTCGCTTTCGCCGTGTTTTTGGGTGAGGTGGGCCACTTGTTCACCGAGCTTGCCATGGGCCTGCGTCAGCTGCTCGATACGCCCTGATTGATCAGCGATTGTACCTTGCGCCGCCCTGAGCTGTTCTTTCAGTCCGGCTTCATTTTTTTGGGCAAGACTCAGTGCTTGTTGTGACTTGAGCATTTCTGCCTGCAGCAGCCCGATGGTGTTGTCCCGTTCAGCAACGTCGTTCCGCAGTCGTTGGATCAGGTCCTCGGCCGCGCTGATCTGGGAGCGTAGGTCCTGGACGGTCAAAGATGATTCGGTGTTGGCTTGGTTTGCAACTTCAAGCAGGCCTTCAACATGCCGGAGCGAGCTGGCCAGCGTCTCAAGAGACTGTTTGTTGGTGCGCAATGCCTGGTTTAACTGCAGGTTTTCGGCCAGGTAGCCGCTGACCTGGTCGCGGAACATGGTCTGGATTTTTTCAAGTTCGGGCGTCTCCGCAACATGCGTGGTGACGGTCGCAGCCAATTCATCTTGTCGACGTTCGTTCAGCGCGGCACGGACGCCATTGAGCTCGCCTTGAAGTCGTTCAATTTCCTCAGCCTGCAGCGCGACTTTGGCCAGCAAGTCCTCTGTTTCCCCGGTATCCGCAACCTGAGCTGATTCGCGCGACGGAGACAACGCCTTTTCGTGCCTGGCTTGCTCAAGGTCTAGAAGCGCTTGTTCGTGGCGGGTGGATAGATCCGTCAGCTGGGTGGAGAGCTTCGCTACCTGGTCGCGGAGTGTTTGAGTGGGGGCAGCCAAGTGTTGGGTGGCGGAAAGCCGTTGGCGAAAGTCAGCATTTTGGTCAGCGAGTAGTTTGTTGGTCTGCAGTTGAACGCGGAGTTTTTCACGGTGGCCACTGATAAGCCCTTTACGGTCCAACAGGCTCAGCAGGCCTGTGCTTCTGTCTTCCGTCAGGACCTTGTTCGCGGTCTCAACGATCCTTGCCAGGTCAACTCGTTCCTGCGCGGCATTGTGGATAGCCACGGCCATCTCTTTGCGCAGGCTGACAAATCGGTAGATGTGGCTTCGGAGCAGGTCGATGTTGAGACTGTGCTGAGCATCGTCAACAAGCCGGCGGACGTCCGCGTCGCTCAAGCTGAAATTTGATTGCATAACATGCTCCGAAACGTTGGATTATTTCAATATTCCCATGGTAGCCAACATTACCAAGCATAGAAAGGCCTTTAGAGCTTTTATAAGCCCACCTCGCGTTGCGCAAAGATTTTATAATGTGTAGTCTAAAGAAAAACATTGCGAGACAATTTAATGCGTATTTCACGCGCTCGGCAGAGCGGATTTACGATCCCGGAACTGCTTATCACCGTCGTCATCCTGGGCATCATTGCTCGGGCGCTGTCGTCGTTGTTCCCGCTGCTGGGCGGGCTGAGTCAGATTGAGTACTCGGATCGCCAGAAAGTGACCAACGCTGCCATCGGCGCTGCGATGGAGTCCTGGGCGGCCTCGCAAAGTGCATTGGGTCAACTTCCTTTGCCCTACACCGGCGCCGGGTTGACGAATGCGCCACTCGACCCCAATAGCGCGACGGTGACTGATTTGGCGCTCATGGATCTGATCAGGCGATCGCGCGTTGATCCCTCAAGTTTTGTTGATGACGCCTCGGCGATGCATAACGTGAGGGTTTATCAGCGGCTGACCGGACTTACCGAGGTCGTCCCCCTGTTTCGAAGTACCGGTCCGAGCGCAACCCTGACTTATCAGTTGGGCGTCCTGTACACAACGGCTTGCGGCCGTAACGGTAGTGTCTGCAATCCCAACGCCGCACTCGGGATTCCAGGGCAAAGCCCAGTCCTGACACTGGCGAATCGCCAGACCTGGGATGTAACGGACCCTGACCTTGGGGCGGTCTACGTTTCGACGCTTGGGCTGCAACGTAGCAGGCTCGACATGACTGCTGAGCGGATGCGGAAAATCACCAATGAGTTGGTTCGGTACTTCAACTTGATGCGCATCAGCGCAGCGCCTACTGCGACGAATAACTTTTATCCCGCTGCGACGGCCGTGAACCTGGCCGGCGGTAACCCTGCGTCAAATATGGGATGCAGGGATGGTTGGTACAACCTTGACGCCGCGAACGTTGATGTCCTGAGCAAGCTGGCTCTGCCACAAGCCCAGTACGGTGTGACCCCTTGGGGCGGACGGATTCAGTACTGCAGAGATTATGACCCCTTGGGCACCAACGGTGCGAACGCAGAGCCGCACTACGGGGCCCTGCGCATCAATGGGTCTGTGAGTCTTGGCCAGGCCCCCACTGGGGTTCTTGCCAGTGATCTGGTCATCACCTTCTAGTGATGATTTCGAGCGAAAACGAAGAGGAAGAAACATGATTCATACAGCCAACCGCCGCGGTAAACAAAAGGGTTTCACCCTCGTTGAGATGCTCATTGTGATCATCATCATCGGCATTGTCGCAGCCATCGTCTATCCGCTGATTAACAACGGTATCACGTCAAAATCTAATGCTCAGAAGATGATGTCGGTCTCGCAAAACATTGTGCGATCGATCGCTTTGATGAACCAGACGATGCGCTCACCAACGACGGTCACCTCCAACCCGCTGACGGCATCGGGAAACACGATGTTGGATGCAGTAATCATGGGTGACAAAGTCGCCGGCATCATTTCATCGACTTACGCACCGCGCTACACAACATCCGGCATTCGCAACATGTCCGACGCGGTCATCGTGGTCACCCAGCCAAGTGCGGGTTCACCCGGCGTGTACATGATCGGCGACAGCATCCTCAGTCTGGTCAATATTAACAGTCGCCAAATCGGGGTTCAGTTGACCAACGTTCCTACTGACCAGGTGCAGGAAATTTTCCAAAACCGTGAGGGAGGGGGGACGTTCGACCCTGCTACCACGCGCACAACTGGTGTTGTTCGTTTTACAGCAGTGTCGGGTACTACTCACCCAACGCTGACCCTTGTTTATGACCTGTAAGGACTGATCATGCTGGTTTTGGTGGTCGTGTTCCTATTTGGCGCCTTGATGGCCGGAATGACCGGCTGGGCCTGGATCCTTCAGGAAAATATCTACGAGCACCGGGCCAGGCTGGACACGTATTACGTCGAACAAGCGTCAGACGCTCTCCGGATGCGCCTCGCGCGCACCGGTGGGCTGGGGACTGTTTCGCTGATTGACATTACGTCTACGGACGAAGGGTTTCGTCTCAAAAGCGCAAATCCGAACCGCCTGTACTTCGCTAGTGCTAGCAACGTCTCAGATGGTGTTTGGCGATTTGATCGAGCCCTGGTGTATTCACTGGATGATAACGGCGACCTTTCATGGGATCCGCTGGCTGTTTCCAGCAATACCTGCTCTGCGACCCAGGGATTTGCGACATCAGCTTCGTGGTGCGGCCCTACTACTGGCGTTGCTTTTGACCTGATTGAAACCCGAGAAACCTATCTGGCTTTGCTCACGGATGAAGCGATGCGGATGCAGGTGACTTTGCAAAAATTTGGCCGAGGGTTTTCGGTGGTGGAGCGAAACACGTTTCCGCGTGGGCCGATAGCGATCGGCAACGCGAACACCATATGTGCGGCCGGCGGTGGACCATGTGTCAACACCCAGTGTGTGTCGCCAGTAATGCTCAATCAGACGCCGCTGGACTGTTCCGACCAGTTTTCACGATGGGGTGAGCCTGTTGTTTTGAACGTGCTTTCTGCGAAGCATGTGGCTCTTGTATCAACTGCGACGACTGTGCGCCGCGCAGCCGGTACGTCGAGGCAAATAGCTCGCGAATTAAGGGTTCCCTGATGTCACAAGATGATGATGTTCTGCAGCAAATTGCCAATGGTTTTCTTCGCAATTGGGGATGGTCGACTGACGCTCCTGAGCCGGTGCGCCAATTTGCTTTAACTGTTGCCCGTTTTAACCCCACTGGAGAGCAGCAGACAGGCAAAATTGTGTGCCTACTCGGCCATATCACCCAGGAACAGGTGGACGCCCGGAGCAATGAACAGCCTCATGCCCGGGAACCCTATTTCCAGTATCTGACTCGCCTGTTCCCTCAGCTTAGCCGCTTCGAAGTGGAGGTAATGGCAGTCAAGGACCGCTTGCCATATTACGCTAAGCTTCCAGATACCCTTGTGCCTCATCCCCTCATCGCAGTTGATGCTGTTCGAGATGAGTGCGAGAAGATCGCCGGCTTGCTCACCAGCATGCCGTCTGGTGATAACTGCCTGATTTTTTCAAGCTATGAGGAGATGCTGCGTTACCGGCAGCGCGGTGTGTCTGAGGAGGCCGTAAGCCCTCTCGCCACCGGTTTGAAAACCGAGCACCGAACGCTGCGGTTTGCATTCGCTCCGCGGGCAGAGGTCATAACTCCGCTGCGCAACGCTCGCAAAGACAGTAGCGGTACGGACACCGGGGCAAAGGTGGGTCGCCTTTACTACGCCGACCGTACTCGCGGGCCGGAACGCAACACCGCCATCGACCTGTTGGAAACCGGCATTTCTCGTAAGGCAACGGACGTTTCTTTGCGAGTGCTAGAAACAGGTGAAGGCGAGATCTTTTACCGTGAAAACGGCATACGACTTTACACCTACCGGATCACCCTGCAGGACAGGATTGAGGTCACAAACTATCTGATGCAGCTGTCGGGCGCTAACCCTTCCGGTACTCGTTTGATGCAGCCCAGGACGGGCCGCATGTTCTATAAAGGTCAGAACCTTTCATTTGAAATGCGCTGTTCGTTCATTCCAGGCGATAACTCAACCGCGTTCAATGACGACGACCAGGTCGTGTCCATCTCGATGCGGTATCTGCCCAACGAAGATGGTGATGGATTCGTCGATATCGATACGCTGAGTTTTGTTCCTGCGGTGAAGGCGCACCTGATTTCGGCACTGAACGTGAAAAGTGGGATCATCCTGCTGATCGGTCCCACGAACTCGGGCAAGTCGACGACTCTGGCCGCGTTTCTGGGGCAGCACTATCTTATCTTCGGCAACACGGTAAAGCGCCTGTCGCTGGAGGACCCGAAAGAGCGGACCTTGATCGGTGTTGAACAGTTTAGTCTGCCCAATGCAGAGGTTTATGAGCCCTATCTGGAAGGCTTCCTGCGCCATGACCCGGACCTTATTTTGTTGTCCGAAATTCGCTCCAGGGCAAGCGCCGAGGTAGCCACGCGGGCGGCACTTACGGGCCACCTGGTGCTGTCGACGTACCACTCCACGGAACCGGTGGAAGGTTACACATCGTTGGCGGCTTTGCTTAGTGAGGAACGCAGGAACCACCTGCTCCAGGCGCTTGTGATGATTATCACCCAGCGACTGGTGCCGCGTCTGTGTCCCGTCTGCTCTGTTGTGCGGGCCCCCACTGAAGCAGAGTGGTCCAAGTTTCGGTACAGCATGGCGTTGCGCGGCATCGACGCCGATGGACTGGACATCAATAAAAACCAAACTCGCTTCCCTACGACGAGCCGGGATAAACCTGAGCACAGTTGTGACAAATGCAACGCTACTGGTTTTATTGGCGTGTATCCGGTTCACGGGATCCTCGACTTTACGAAAGAAGTTAAAAAGCTGCTGCGCGAAGAGAAATTCGAGGAAGCCGCTGAAAAACAGGCATTTACGCTTGAGCGACAAGCCATCGACGCACTGCATGCTGGCTTAATCGATTTGTCGGGAGTGAGCACCTAATGGCCAGCAAGATAAAAATGCTCAGCCTTCGGCAGCAGATCATGTTCGCTCGTAACCTCGGGGCGTTGCTCAGCGCAGGTATACCCATGGAGAGTGCGCTCACCAGGCTTTCTTCGCTGCTTCCCAAGCAGAAAGACAAGCTTGAGGAGATGTCCCAGCTGGTTGCGTCGGGTCGATATCTTTCCCACACCTGCCAAGGATTGTTGCCTGAGGAAATCATCGCGGCCATTGTCGTCGGTGAGCAGTCCGGGAAGATGGTGCCCGTGATGTTCGAGATCCGCGACACGTTGATGATGAAGGTGCGGATGATCAAAACCGCGCAGTCATTGATACAGCCTGCAGTGATGCTTCTGATGGGCATCTCTGTGTTTATTGGATTTATCCTTGGAGTGATTCCAATCCTGGCTGAAACCTCATCGAAGCTCCAGCCTCGCGGCCGACAACCCGAGCGAGGAATTTTGATGGAGGGGCTGGTCGGCCTTTCGGATTTTTTGCGTAACAGCGGGCCGTATCTGATGGTGCTGCTAGTTATCGTTCTCGTTGCCCTGATCACCTACGGTCGTACACCCCAGGGGCGGATCACGATGTTTTCCTGGGTTCTCAAAATTCCATTTTTGGGAAGCGCTATCAAGAACATTTCCTTTGCCCTTTGGGCTCGCTATCTCGCGTTGATGTGGCGAGCAGGTTATTCCGACATGCCGAAGGCAATCGGTATCACCCTGAAGTCCATACCATCAGTTTTTCGCGAGGGTGTTGTGAGATACCAGGCGGATATGGTGCTGGGTAAGGGGTTGGGGGCCGCCTGCGATCCCGAACGCCTGGATCCGAGCGACCCACGGCAGCAGTGGCCAGTCTTTTTGCAGGTTGCATTGGAAATTTCTGAACAGACCATGGAGACGGACGACCAGCTGACCACGGCGAGTATTTATCTACTTGAGGACGCCGAAACCACCATTAACAGGTTGGTTGAGTTCTCGAAAATTTTCGTTCTGGTTCTCGTCGCTGGATCCGCTGCGCTACCAATCATCGCGTACATGTTCGAAGTGGTCACCATGGTCAGCAACACATTGTCGGGCCACATGAGATAGGGGAGCAACATGCGCGTCATTTCTGAGGCTCGTTCACTGATAACGGCCGAGTACAGCCCTGGTGAGGTTGTTTACCTCGCTGGAGAAGCGGCCTACGTCACATTGGATGCTACGTCCCCCGTGTTTGCTGACATGCAAATGCAGCCCCCTCGTCCCGCGAGCTTCAAGCTGCTGGGCGACGGAGCAAGCCTTCATGTCGGGGTGCCGAACACAATCATGGCTGAGATTGCGGCACAGCCGCGGGTGAAGTTTTTCCTGCTGGCCGATGCCTACCTTCACTACATGCGGAAACTGAGGGGGAATTTTCTTTTCATTGGAGGCGCGGCAACCGACACCGACACCAACCTTGAATTTTTCCTTGTAGCGGACGGGCGGGTCGTCCAGGTGGTCGACAAGCGTTTACCGGCAATGCGCTCGGGGGACTTCCCTTCACAGTTCCTGCTCGCATTGAACGACGTATTGAATCGCAGCGGCACCCAGGATGACCTCCCGGTCTATTGGGCGTTCCCGCTGGAGCTTCCAGAGCGGCTGATGGACAGTTTCAGGATCATCCCTGTCCCGGTTGAGAAACTGAATCTCAAGCGATTGAGGCTACGTTCACTGAGGTCGGGGAGTGCTAAGGAGAGCCCGTTGAGGGCCCTGGCCTATCCATTGGTAGGGCTTGTCTTGGGAGGCTTGGTCGCCGCGGCCTTTGTTGGCTATCAATGGATGCGTTACACCGATCTGCAGAAAACGTTTGGTCTAGAAGTCCAGGGCGTGAGCGGAATTTACGAACAAGGTTCGGCGATGCTCAACACACTATCCAGCCAACAGCGAATGCTTGATAAGCCTCCGGTTCAGGGCGATTTGATCCGTCGCTGGACAACACTGGCCGCTGCGTCCGTAAAGAGCGGCGCTGAGATCAAAAGGATCCTGGTGTTCGGCCCCGGCGCTTCGAATCACGGTTTGGGTGGGCGTGCCACTGATTTCGAGATGGATTTGAAAGTACCGCTCGACCCTAGCATTCCAGATCGTGTTATCGCCAAGCAGTTGCTCACTGCGTTGGCCGAGGAGTCCGGATACGAGATGTGGTTGCGCCCGGGAGAAACACGATCCGCTGAAGGCGCGCTGATCATTGAAGTTGAGGGGGTTTGGAATGTCCAATGAACGTGTTGTTGGTGTGGTAGCCGGTGTGATCGTGGCCCTCGCCATTGGATTGGGCGGCTGGAAAGCCTCCACCGGCATCGCCCAGGCCGTGTCGGCACAAGCCAAAGCGTTGGAGAATTTGCGAACGTGGAAGGCTGCATACCAGGCACTTTTGCCAGTTCGTGAACGTTGGAAGGAGGCCTTTTTGGTAGCGGCTGGCCCCGGCCGACAGGATCTGGTTGGCATCGGTCAGTCTTTGCGCCTCGGTAGTACAGGCCTTCAGTTCAACATCAACACATTACGAAGTGATCGAGTAGAGGCTGTTGTGTTTGAGGGCAGCCCCGTGGGGTTGCTTCGAACGTGTGTCGCCGGTGGTGATCAAACTGGACTCCAAGTATCTGCTGATTCAATGAGGGCCATGCTGAGGGGTATCAACAGCCTGGTTCGGCATGACATTGAACTCAATCGGTTGGACATCACCTCGTTGAACGGGAAGCCTATGGCGACTCTTGGCGGGCTTTGCGTACTGGTTCGCCAGGAGGGTTAAAGGACATGAGCAGTTTAGGTTTGGTTGGAAACCGAATTACTTCGAATCATGTGTTATTGATGCAAGGCGCAGTGGTCGCAATTGCGTTGTTGACCGCCGTGTATGGGGCCCCACCGCTTGCAAGCAAATTTTCTCATCTTTCGATCATGGGGTATGTCAACGAAATTCCCCCGAGTGTGACCGTCACGGGTAATCCTCAGGCTTTACCTGGAGCGATGGCTTCGCCGGCGGTAAGCAACGATCCCGCCGAGCCGGACCTAGAATTGCTGGACGATATTTTCGTCCCGGCGTCCGTGCCGCAGGTAGATGAGGCGGCTATGAAGGCTGCTGCAGCTGAGCAGCAATTGAGGAGCCAATTGGCCTCGGTCAGTCTTGGTGGCATCACAACCGGTGGCGCGTTTATCAATGACCGGTTTGTGCGCTCAGGCGCCGCCATTGGCATGACCGTTACTGCACCAGGCGGCCAACCCGTATCAGTCATTGCACACGTCTCTGGCTCCTCGGTGACCCTGGTCGCAGGTGAGTACTCCCATCGCCTTGAGTTCAAACGATGAATTTCAACTGGGCATTATTGGGGCTTCTCAACCCCTTTGAAGAGGGGAGCCGTAAGCAGCGGCTATCGATCGCGGCCGGCTGCTTGTCGCTCCTGCTCATTGTGGGATGGTTTGGCGCTGATTCGGCATTTGGTAGGGCCTCAGGCCTTGCCGAAGTGAAGTACCGCATCCAGATGATGGGCAACGCGCTATTTTGGGAGTATCGCGCGTCCACTGGGCGATCTGTCCAGGGCGAGGTAGGCAAGACATACCGGGGCTACATCGACAAAGGCCAGAAATCGTTTCTACTGGTGTATCTCTATGACGGCGAAGGTCGCCGCCGGCAGGTCGTCAGCCTGGCCAATGTGAACAACGAAACGGTAGACCTCACGTCTTTCGCGGATCGCTATCGTGGTCAATCGTTGCGCTTCGACCTCTTCATTCTCCCGACTGAAAAGTATCCGCGTGCGCTGATTTGGAACATCGACGTGCCGCTGAACTTGGATGTGATCGAGGAGGGTGGAGGCCCGGACATAAATCCGCCGACAAACGTTGTGGATCGGATTTTCGCAAACTATTACTGGCGCCTTTTTCAGAAGGGACATTGAAGGTCGACGATCAGGCTGTTGCGGGACGTGTCGCCGTTAAGGTAGGCGATCGCGTTCTGAAGTCATCAGTTGCTGGAGCAGATGCAATGCAGCCAGGTTACCTCCAAAACTGTCACGCCAGGCTTGATGCGTGGTCCTGTAGAGTCCGTCGATGTCCGCGATAACGGCGCGATACCTCACGACCTCAAGCACCAAGCGACGTATATCAGGGGCGGGGTAGTGGGACCAGATTGTGCGTAACTCGTCCTGCGTGACCGGACTGAATGGCGGTAGTCTGTTAACCATGATCAACACCTAATCTGTATGTATGTACAGTATCGTGCGTTGCGCCTGAGGTTGCTACTACCGGTCATCCAGGATTCGCCGGCTCTTCGAGCCTGGGTTGCGGTCCAAACGGTTCCAGTACCAGGCTGGCCGCCCGTGCAGCAATACACCTAAATCATCGACTGGGGTCGGTGACCGATTACAAAACAGTGAGTTTGATGATGAGAAAGCCGTCTTTACGTGAGTGGGTCAACGATAACAGAGCCGAGCTGTCGGATCGGTTTGTTGAAAAGTACGGTAATCAGATTCAGGAGTGGGCCGACTTTACTGAGAATGAGTTCAAGCAAGCGTTCCGAGGCAGCGAATCGAACCTCTCGCTGATTTCGGCTGGGGACTATTCTGCCAATGAACCGGCTGAAGAAATGACAGATACTTCAGGCCCTCGATCGTGAGGGCCGCTGCCTTCTGAGCCCGCGTACAAGCGTCTCAAGGACGAGCTTCAGAACTTAAAGTCGTATTCAATAACAGGAGGGGGCTCACGCAGCTTTTGCTCTGCGCGCTGGATCATTCGTTCCGCCACTGGACGTGCGTCCTCAATCCATGCTTCTGAGTGGTCTTTACGAAAACCCTTCCAAAGGCGAACCCGTTCCTCCGCCGTGGCAAGACTGACCTCTCTGGCCATCTTTGCAATGCTCATCGACCGCTGCACGGCAGCGCCCATGCTGCTGTTCATGCTGCGAAGGGCAGTAACCAAGTCGGCCTGAGACTCGTGAATAGTGTCAATTCTTCGGTGTTCCAGGGAGCTGATCGCGGCCTCGTGTAAATATTCCGGCAGGACCATGATCCGACTGAAAAATGTAATGGAGTTGATCCGCGGTGGGAGGCCTTCCAGTAGGCCGGAAATCAGTTGTTTCTCGGTGCGCTCTCGATCCAGGTTTACCGGGCGCCCTGACCGGGGGCTCAAAAAGTACTCCGGTTCTCCCTGCAGGGTGACAGACAGGTAGAGCTGTCGTCCTGCGTCGACTACGGGGTACAACGATTGGTGACCATGGGGAATATCAAACTCACTCGGGTGGATATCCCGATCTTTTGGTAGAGCTGTTCCGTGCTCAAATGGGAATGACCAAGTCAGTGCCGGATTCTTCATTGTACGCGGCCTTCTTCAATTGAGACTGCAATAGGAAAACATGCATAAAAATAGCACATCATGAGAAAAGTACCACTCCTTGCCTGTCGACCGTAGCAGGTGTATTCTCGTGAGTATGCGTTAGTAAAACAAATGGAGTGCGCTGAGTGATTAAGCCCCTGGATGAAGCTCGGCTTTCGGATATTGAAAAGGCCAGAAGTGACCACAGTAAGGCCTCTGCCGCTTTGGCAAAGGCTGTGGGCGCTGCGTTCCCAAAAGGCACGCGGGTAAGAGTGCCGATGGGCAAGGGAACGACGGAGGGAGTGGTGTGTGACAAGCCATGCGTGGAAGATCCATTGCGTGTTCCAGTTCGTCTCGCCTGCCGCCGGGATTTTCAGCGGAGCATTCTTTTTAATGAGGTCGAACTGCTTGACGACCTCTTTGAAGAGCGCTCCTAGCTCGGTGAAGATGGACGTCCTGTCTGTCTGGCGCGCAATTTTCTCATTCCCCGGTCATGTACGGAAGCTCACACGTACCGAGTAGCTTACAAATTCATCGAAATTCACGAAATAGTTCGACGGGGCTACCGAAGGTTCCCGGAACTATCGTGACAATTTGAATTTTGAGGTGTGAAAGCGCGTGGGGCAATGCTGGCAAAACAGCGGCATTGCCGACTTAGCGGGCAAACGAAGAAAAGGCCGCTCGACGCGGCCTCTTGGGGGGGGTTACATCGAGATTTTGAAGTCCGCGGTGTAAGAGGGGTCTTCGTGATCGAGCAAATTCTCGTTCTCTATCACTTTGAGCACTGAGTACCGAATTTCAGGAACGTGCACTGTTCGTTCGTGATCAAGAGGAACCTGGTTCAGAATCACGCCCCTGCCGGTAACAGCGAGTCCATCGCTCAGGTCAAATCCTGTTTTGATCTTCGAGTTGAGTGTCTGCTCTGTGGGCTCAATGTTTGCCTGGTTGTAGTGCTCAGAAAAATCACCGCTGTAAGAGCGAACGGCGACCGGAATGTTCAGTCGGCGACTAAGGGTCAGTGCCTGGACGGCAGGGTTAGTGGCAACTTCTGTATTCCGAAGCATTTGCCCTGACATGCTGGTAAGCGAAAGGCGCGTAGTTTCAACCTGGATTGCCGTTTGAACCAGTGGAAGGATGTTCCGGATATTTGGCGGGCCTTCCTCGGCGCCCTTGGCCACGTTGAAAGCCGCAAGCAGTCGGTCAGGGTCATGGCAAAATGATAAGAGTGCATTTTCTGCTGCGCGCCGGGTAATCGGCGTTTTACCACCGTTCCGCAGAGCCTCCGCCATTTGGTCGGCCATCGCAAAGATCTGGCGATCAGCTTCGATCTCTGTCGCTTTCACTCGTGTGTAATAACTTGCTCTTGGCAATTCGCCGGCGGCCGCGTGCTGATTGCTCTGGATGTAGGCAAGGGTAGCATTGCCAACTTGACGCTCGAACGCGTCTTCACTCATGTAGAGCAGTGTTAGGCGAGCGGCCATGTAGATATCCCACGAGCCGGCAACCTCGGCTTGAGCGATGACAGTGTTGATTTCATCTTCGAGTGCTTTGCGAAACTCCCCGTCCAGGGTGTAGGCATCTCGCTGGAAGTAACCGGTCACCCCCTGGCTGGTGTCGACAGTCAGGTTGATGTTGGAAATGCGACTAATACCCGCATCGTGAAATGTCAGGCTGCCGGGTGCCGTTTGAGCCTGCATAAGATCAGTGGAGTGATCTGCGTTGAAATGGCCGATGGCCAAGCCTGCAAGACCGGCAACCACAGCTGCTTGAATTGCACGTTTCAGCGAAATTTCGCCGTGCCAATAACTGACTGCTGAAGTGGCACCCAGGCTTTGCAAAATATTTTTCTGAGGCTTACGCATTTTTTGTCTACCTACTCACAAGGCCACTGGCACGAGAATTTCGTAACCGGAACCCTCGTGCTTGATGAGTAAGGGCGTCCCGTCCCGAAGGGATTTGCAGATGTCGGTTTGAAGCTGCTGCAGCGAAATGGATTCGTCGCCATATTCGATTGTGAGCTGATTGTCGCTATTGAGCGCTGCGGTGATCACCTGATCCTTCTCAGGAGCAGTTTTGATCAGGCCATCCAGGACGAGCATCGCGCAAACCGGTGCCTTATTGTCATCCAGACACAACTGTGCGGTGTAACTGCTTATGATCATGGAGAGCCTCTTTCTGGGCAATATCGTGTCGATTGAAAATCATCGAGATACACCGATTATAGCTGATCCCAGCGCTGATATGTCCATCGCTTGCATTTCGCGACTGCAAGAGAATCGCGGGGTCTAAGCGTACAGCGCAGTCGATTTTGTTTGGGTGATGCGATAATGTAACTACAGGGATTTTAGGTAATGATTACATGAGACAGTCCACCCGTTCGGTCATCATCAAAGCCCTTGAGGCATTTGCGTCTAAGCATGTGTGGGTGTTCAACATCAAGTCGTTGGCCAGACTGAGCGGTCTGGCGGAACACTCCTTGAACGTTTACCTGGGCAGAAATGCAGATCTGTTAGGCGTTCGCCAGATCTTCCGCGGCTTTTATCTAAACGAGCGTGCGGCAAAGCCCATTCATGCGCTGGTGCAGTTGTCGGCGATCTTGCGTCCCAACTCACCGTCTTACCTTTCGCTGGAATCGGTTCTGCATGAGGTCGACTGGATCAGTCAAATCCCTAACCGCTTCACCTTCGTTACCACCGGACGTTCAGCGCTGTATGAGACCCCGTTGGGCATGATTGAGTTCAATCGTGTATCCGGTGATAAATTTTTTGAGGAGCGGTATTGCCTTACCACACTGGACCAGGAGAGACAAATCAGGGTTGCCCCCCCGGAGCTTGCGCTTTCGGACTTGCTTGCGATTGGACGAAATACTGACCTCGTGCGCCCGGTAGACGAGCGCAATTATGACCACTTGATTGAGGAGCACCGCCTTTGAGCGTTCACACCTTGAAGGACCATGTCGCGCAAGCGATGAGCCAAACGGATAATCAATTGGCTCAGCCTGTAGTGCTGAAGGAAATACTGCACTACGAGATTTTGAACGCGCTTTCCAATTCAGATCTGGGGGACCGTTTGATTTTCCAAGGCGGCACTGCCCTCAGGGCTTGTTATGCCGGCACGCGGCTGTCTGAGGATCTCGATTTTGTCTGCGGCTCTGGCTCTCCCGAGCCGCTGAACGTCGTTCATCTGACGAGCATCCTTGAAAAGGCAATGCACGCTCGTTATGGCATCGGATTCGATGCTGTGGCCGGACCCAATACGGAGCTCGGCGATGGGATCGACGTCAAGCGCTGGACGTTCAAAATCAAAGTGCCCTGGGAATCGCAGATGCAGCGCATCAATTTTGAGGTGTGCAACGTACCCTCAATCGATCCAACTCCGGTCGTGATTCGGAGCCCCTATGAGCATCAGCAAGGGCTGCAGGGCATCGTTGTGATCGCCGAGAGTCAGGAGGAGATCTACTCTGACAAGCTCGTCGCCTTGGGGCTTCGAACGCACTTGAAAGCCCGGGATGTGTGGGATGTGCGGTTTTTGTCAGACAAGGGTATCAAGCCAAACTACGAATGGGTGGCTCAAAAGGTCGCGGATTACGGCCGGACAGACGACGACTTTTTGGCCGGAGTAGACACGGCGATCGTGCGAATGCAGGCGCCCGACGCTCAGGACAAATTCAGCAGCGAAATGGCGCGTTTTGTTGACAGTCGGATGGCTTCGATGTTTACCAAAAATCCGAACTTTGCTGCGGCCTGGCTCCGTCACGCGGTGTCGGACCTGGTACGTTTGAAAGAGGTCTATCCAGAAGCAGCGTTGGCGCGCGATGCGTTTCGTGACCCGGGGCTTGGCTTTGATGGGCCCTAACAGTCCTGGTCGACGCAATTGACCAAATAATAAGGCCCGCGCAATGCGGGCCTTTCTCGGTCGGCGTGCCCGTTGGAGCATGCGTTGTGAGGCTTAGATACCAAGCCAGCCCGGCGGAGATGTGACCAGATTGGTGAACCATTGGATGGAGTGCTCCAGTCCGTCGGTTTCAAGGTATCTCAAGTCCTCGCCGTTGACTTTGATTGTGATACCGCCGTTCACGGGATCGGTCAGCTGGGCGGACATCACCTTGTCTTGATTGTCGACATCAATGTAGTAGGGGACACAAGCGCCTAATTTGAAGAAGGCGATTTGTGCATCTGCAGCATGTTGCTGACCAAAGAGAATCGCCCCGCATGCAGCGTACTCCCAAAGATCCTGGTTAGCGCTTGCCCACTCGGACTTGCACTCGTCAAACTCATCGGCGTAGGCATAGGCAGCTTCTCCTGCAGTGCTGTACGCAGACGCCTTATGCAGGTTCTGTTTTAATCCTTCTACCAGCTTCAGTGTTGATTGCTCGGCCTGGATGGCGCGCGCTTCAAGTTGGGCAATGCTCGCGGCGTTGCTGGCCAACTCAGCTTTAAGCAAAGCGATCTGAGATTCGTGTTTGCGCTTCGTGATGAACATCGACTGATCCCGCCGGCTTCAGGTTGGTGAGTGGTGTTTCAGGAGCTCCTATTACCTATTCCAGTGCGCTACGGCCGGTTCGGTCAGCCAACTCTGTTCGGACGCACTGCAATTCGGCTACGCACTCTTCGAGCGCTTCCAGGGACGCATGCGGCGAGTTGGTCACCAGTTTGCGGATCAGGGAGCTGGCTTTAACTGAACTGCTCAAGGCTCTCGACTCAAGGTCTTTTATTGCGTGATTCATCGGACTTCCTCGCTTTGCATTCATCGGAAGGATTTGACTGGGATCAGGATTCACGTAATTGCTTCTTGCGCAGTTGAGTGATCCGCCAGAGCGCGGCTACTCCGAAAGGCCAAAACCATCCTGCGAAACAAAACAGACGGTTTGCGCTTTCGTCTGGCGGATCGCCGAGCCCACTTCGATAAACCCAGCACCACAGTGCGGTCCAAAGAATAAATCCCCATATTTTTAGTGCTTTTGCCTGTACCTTAGTCATGTTCAATTGCTTACCCCTTTGCTGTTCTCTACTGGCGCAGCGCACCATTTGCAGGTCCGTTGACCATCTACAAGATGGAACCGTTTGCTCTCATCTCTGAACCCGACAGTGTGGTTCACATCGATAGCGCACCGACCTACTTGCTTGTACTGCTCCCAAAAATCTTCGACTTCGACCAGCGTCGGCGCAGCGCCGCCAAGACACACTCGTGTCACGCTGGAGCCATTGCACAGCACCCCCATTAGCAGAACACCTGAAAAGTCAGTATCGCCGCTGTAATCAGCATATGGCTGGCCCAGGAACAATGTTCCAGCAGCGTAGAGTCCGGATAATTTACCGCCGGCGTTCAGGCGGTAAACGGTATCTCCTGCGCGACCGTGACTTCGCATCCAGCGATGCAAGTTGGCCGAGAGCGCGGGTGACTTCTTTGGGGAAATCGCGCTCAGCAGTTGGCCTATTCCCGTTCCTGGTGCAACGTTACCGTCGGTGTTTATCTCTGCTGCGGTCATGGCAACGTCCTTGACTTCGCGGACGTGTAAATCACGCCCTTATACCGGCAAAGCCCGCAAAAGCGGGCCGATGGTGCAGCGGCAGTTCCGAGATCAGGGCTCGATCATTGGGCGTCATCGGCGGCGGCGGTGTCCCAAATGATTCGAGGAGACGGATCCGATGCCTGATCAACTCTCCCGCCGTCGGCGGGTGGACCGGTATCAGGTTCGGGAGATTCTTCAACAGTGTCGAATGCTCCCGGGATGACCACTACGATCAGTCCGGAAGTCGTGGTGGTCACGAAGGCCTCCCCGTAGGCAATCTCGGCCGGCACACTTGTTCGATCGACAATGTTTTCAGGGCCACCGCCGGCAGTGGATCGCTCGATCCCCAGCCACATTTTCAGTCGCCCGTCACTGATGCTCGTAGTTTTCGTTCGAATACGCAGGCCACCATTATCCACAACCGCATCCATCGCCGTGTTAGCGGCAACGGATGGCTTCACGTCGGTATCGGCAAGGACTTTGGGGTGAATGGGGGCCAGCACCTGGAGCAGTCGTTCGGCCTGAGCATGTTCTGCAGCAAACAGATATGCATTGCCACTGGACGCTAGGCTTAATTGGGATAGCTCCGCCGTGACTTGCTCCGGGGGAGCGTGTGTCCGGAGGAGCATTACATGCAGGTAGGGCATATCTTTCGCGGTGAGCGGACCGCCCTGGGCCAACGGCGGCAGCAGTCCAAGGAGTGCGCCGGCAAGAAATAGCCTTTTCATCATTTTGCAGCGGCCCGGCTGCTTGTGTATTTTGCGGCGCGCTCATCTGCGCACGCGGCAATTTCCGCCATAGCGCCTTCGGTGATCGATGGCTCTGTCGATTGGCCTGAGCAATCTTGCATAGCCTTTAGCCAGGCGAGTTTGTCGAACTTCGCGTTGCCGGCCCGCTCTGCAAGTTGTTGTTGAAACATGACGTAGATGCGACCAACCGAGGCGACTGTCTCGTCGCCTGCGGAAAATGGATTTACCGATTCCGCCTCATTCGTCTGGGGTGGTTTGATGGTTTCGGCCATGGCTTTGCCCGCAACAATCATCAGTGTTGCAGAGAAGATGAACAGCAGGAACAGTGTTGCCCAGGGTGCGATGGGATGAAGCGCTTGGGGTAGTTTTTCATACAGCTGTTCAAGGAATGCAATCAGGGGGTAGGCCGGGAGGCCGACCAAGGCATACGCAGGCCCAAATTTGTAGCCCATGAGCACTGCAATGATGACTGATATCAAAACGTAGGCGTAATTGACGCGGTGGGTGGCTACAGAGATAGACATGGCTGATACCTGTATAAAATAATAGTCTCAAAAGAATATCAGCAGGCTTTTTTTTTATCCACACCAACTATAGAGTGTGATTACGATTTCTGTCCGAGCGGTCCGGGCAAAAACTTCACCCCAAAGGATTTTGCAATGTCCTGCATCGGCACTGCCACCTGTTCGCAAATGAATTTGTTCACTCATGTGATGGAAGCCTATCGGGATGACCCCGATACGCCCGTTTCCAATTCCAAGCTTTACGAGATGGTCGCAAAACGCGCCGGCATTAATGAGGCAACGCTGAACCACCGTATGCCCATTGGTTCCGCCGGTAGTTTGCGAAGCCCTACTAAGCGCGCTATTCGCTGGCAGCAGCAGACACTCAAGAATCTTGGGGTGATCGAAAAAGTCCCCGGAATTCGAGGAGCCTGGCGACTGACTGAACGCACCAGGAATGGCCTTCACAAAGCTCGCCCTGGGGTAACTCTGTTGGGGTTCAGCACCGATCTTGGGATGGCACTGTGGGGAACGAGTCCGGAAGCTCTCGAAGGAATCGAACAGCCCATCGAGCTGCTTTTGACCTCAGCCCCATACCCGCTCCGAATTCCCCGCGCGTATGGCAATCCGACCTGCGCGGAGTATGTGGATTTCATTTGCCGGGTTCTGGAGCCAATCATTCCCCGCATGGCTGAGTCGGGGTCTTTGGTCCTGAATCTTTCAAACGACGTCTTTTTGGAGCGCTCGCCAGCGCGATCGACCTATCTTGAGCGGGTAACAATCGCCTTGGAGGATCGTCTTGGGCTGTCGCTGATGGATCGAGTCATTTGGCAGAATCCGAGCAAGGCACCTGGTCCCATTCAATGGGCCTCCAAGGCGCGTAATCAGTTAAACGTGTGCTGGGAACCCTGTCTCTGGTTTGCGCGTAATCCACTTAAATGCAAAGCAGATAACCGTCGGGTGTTGGAGCCTCACACTGACCGGCATCTGAAGTTGATGCGCCAAGGCGGAGAGAACCGCGAAGCGGTCTACGGCGATGGCGCTTACCGAGTTCGCAAAGGCAGTTTTGGCAATCTCACAGCAGGGCGCATACCGCGCAATATTCTGCAGGTGGGACACGCTTGCGCGATCGGGCGAGAGCATCGAAAGGTGCTGCAGGCGCTTGAACTCCCGACTCATGGTGCCGGCTGGCCGTTGGCGATTCCGGATTTTTTTATTCGGTTTCTTACCGAACCGGGCGATTTGGTCGTGGACTTGTTCGGAGGCCGGATCATTACGGGCCTGGCGGCCGAGCTCAACGAGCGACGTTGGCTATGCGTTGAGATAATGCTGGAATATCTCCGTGGGGGAGCGGAACTTTTCAGGCCCTTTCAGGGATTCTGGATGAACCCTGCACTTGCCCGGGCCGGGAGGGAGTTCTGAATGCCAACGCTCTCATTTCAAGGTCCACTGTGGCTGCTTGTGAGCTACGCATGCGTTCTAGGGTTGATCGTTGGTAGCTTCATCAACGTTGTCGTCCACCGGTTGCCGGTGATGCTTGCAAGGCAGTGGACCGCCGCCGCCCGAGCCGAATTGTGTCTGCCGCCGGCGGCCGAGGTCCCCCGATTGAATCTTTCGGTTCCCAGGTCATGCTGCCCTGCCTGCAACCACCCAATAGCAGTTTGGGAAAATATCCCTGTCCTCAGTTATTTGGCTCTGCGAGGGAAGTGCTCGTCGTGTCGCACTCCGATCAGCATCCGTTACCCACTGGTGGAACTGGTCACCGGCATTTTGTTCGCCTTTGCGGCATGGCGTTTTGGACTCACCGTCCAAACGGCGGGACTGCTCGTTCTGACAGGGCTGCTGATGTCGATCAGTCTGATCGATTCGAAACACCAGCTGATCCCTGATTGCCTGGTACAGCCGCTGCTTTGGATTGGGCTTGTACTCAACTCCAAGGGTGGGTTCGCCACGTTGGACGACGCATTATGGGGCACAGTGATTGGGTATGCCGGATTGTGGTCAATCAGCGCGGTATTTACGCGACTCAGCGGCAAGCAGGCGATGGGGCATGGGGACTTCAAATTGCTCGCCGCGTTGGGGGCCTGGTGTGGCTGGCAGCTGGTGCCCGTCATCTTATACGGCGCCTGCCTGCTTGGCTGTGCGTTCTTCGCCCTCCAAGCGTTGAACCCAGGGAGTAACAGTAACGGCGCGAGCAGGATGATGCCCTTCGGCCCTTGTCTGGCGGTGATGGGCTGGATCACGCTGATGTGGGGGCATTTCGTCCGTGAGGTTGCTACGACGCTTTTGAATTAGGGCGTCTGTCCTTTCTTGGGCGGATCAAGTGGAGGGCTCCCGAAGCGAGTCGTGCCCTCTGGAACAGGTTCAACCTGGTTCCATGTTGAGCTACCGAACCGGCCCTGACTGGGGATGGCTTGCGGTGGTTTTGGCACTGCTTGCTGGGGACTCTTGAACTGAGGTCTCACCGAAGCGTTTGGCTGATTGAACGTGGGAGCAGGAGTGCTCCGGGGCGCGGACTTCGTTTCTGCATTTGCCTGAGTGCAAAGGATGCCGGCGCTGAGGCTCGCTATCCACAGGAAGAACATCACTTTGTTCATTTCGATCCCCATAGTTGTTGGGCGCTATGGGTCAGTATAGTTGGTGGCAAAAAAAGGCCGCGAGACGTAGGTCCAGCGGCCAATTTATGGTGAGTGTGTATCCGGCCGTCCAAGCACCTGGTCTGCTCCGGTGCTTCAGTCGGAACCGCACTTTTCTCCGTTGAACGCTCCGATCGGTAGTTGCCATTGCGTGCCGGCGGGAAGAATAACCGGTAACTGGTAGATTGACTCGGCGGCTTGGCGCAACGCTTCCTGGTCATCAATGATCAAGGCTTGTGCGGTGGCACCGAGATCAATCACGTTGATCCGGCTCCGTGAAATGGTCACCCCAAAACGATCTTCATGGTCAGCGATCTCCCGAGAGCGCTCGGGAAAATATTTGGCGATCGTGGCCCAGACCCGGGGGCTGTTATAGATGCAGGTCATGCAGCTGCTGCGGGACCAGCCAAGACGGTAGGGCACCGGCGGTGCCACTCTATGTCTCTCCAGGATGGCCCAGACGTCTTCCTCTGACCAGTGAAGGATTGGCCGCCATGAATCCACACTTCGACCGAGGCGACCCGTCCGCCGGTCACATGCATGGGGCTCAAACTGGTTATATTTCGCGCGGTTCGAGCTTTCTTCTCGCCTCTCGCCAGTGATGAACAGCGTGCGTTTGTTCTCGAATCGTGATTGGTTGTTTAGGGCGCGCCGGCCGACGTCAATCTTCAGGGCGGCTGAACACCAACGAGTCTGCAGCGAAGGCGACAACTGAGGAAAGCGAAGGCGAGTGCCTGGTTGAGCGCGGCGGCTGTCACGCTCCAGGGTGATAAGGCCATCCGGGGTTTCGACCTTATGTGGACGGCTATAACTCTGCTCTTTCAGCATTTCTCCTTCGAAACCGCCGTCGAGCCAAGAGAAATACAGCGGGACGTTCAGTGCCTCAGCAAGCTTGCGGGTGTAGTCGCGCATGAATGCCCAGTCCATGAGTTGACTGCCTTCATTCCCATCGACGTCGTGGTGCCAGAACTCAACCCTGGACAAGTCGACGCCCAACTCAAGCAGGCGGAGGTGACACGCGATTGAGTCTTTGCCGCTGGATAGGCACACGATGATCGAATCATAGCTATCAAGGTCAACTTCCGCGGCCGAGAAGTAGGTCTTTCCTGTGTGGGCACTTACCCCGGCCAGTCCTCGCAGGTGTGGCAAAACAAAACGGTCATCAATGAAGTGTGCAGACATGTACGCTTCCCTCTAATCGTGGGGGGTTACCGCTTGGACTGACGCCGGGCGTTCACAGGTGTAGCCTTGACTTCAGATCCGTGGCCTGGTCGCGGCTGATCACGCGCGCGGCTTGCGCCTCATGTGCCAGATCGGCTGCTGCCTTTGCATGTTGCCGGGTTGGACCGTTGGCCAGTTGTTCGACGGTGCGCTCAAGTTCGCCGCGGGAGCGGAAGTTCACGCCGCCGTACTGCCATGGGAACGCACGCTGGGGTTCATTTGAAGGGTTGAATTCTGCTTTGCTTTGAGAATTAGCCACGCTTAACCCCCTGGCCCGCTAAAGCGGATCTCATCATCTGGTATGTTTCAGGTGCTGAATTGCCCTTGCACCAGTCAAGACCCACTTCTGCAAGGAAGGTGTTTGTGAGGTCGGCCCAAATAGGCGCAAGCGCCTCCCACTTTTTACCGTGCGTAGCCATTTCGCCCATGCGTTCCGTCCACTCCGGGACCAGGTCCAGCAACAGAAGGCAGCGGTTCAGATCGTCGGGATCAGAGGGGGCGGACATACACTCACTTGGGGTGCCTGTCATGTGCGCCCAAATGGCTTTCGATGACATTCCAACTTGTCCGTCAACGATCCAGCGTCGAGCACGATCGTCAATGGACAACGATTTATCCAGGCCCTGGTCGTAGCCGACCGGACACCCTGCATCCTTCATGGCAGTGATACACGCTGCTTCAAACTTGGACTGCTTCACTTTGCCCTGAAGGAGGTCATTCATGACCGGCGTGATCGCGTCGAGTTGGCGCTGATTGAGGACTACTCCCCCAACTGAGATACCCATAGTTTCACCACTTCGGATTGTTAGAGAGATGCGCTCCTTGGCTGGAGCGCTCAAATTAGGCCTTCGCGCGGCGCAGCTGGTCGATCAATTGCGTCGGCAAGTTGCGCAGGGTCAAGGTCCCCCCTTCTTCGTTGAACTGGATGGTGTCACCCAGCAGGTGCGCCTCGAAACTGAGCGATAAACCATTGGTTCGCCCTGTGAATCGGAGGAACTGGTTGAGGGTGCGTTTATCCGCCGGAATCTCCGGCGACAGGCCGTAGTCCTTGTTGCGGATGTGATCGTAGAAGGCTTTTGGTCGATCTTCATCGATCAACCCGGACAGCTCTTCCAGGCCCATCGGCTCGCCGAGCTTGGCCTGGCTGCTGGCGTAGTCCACCAGGGTCTTTGTCTTTTCGCGGGCGGATTCGTCCGGCAGGTCTTCGCTCTCGACGAAGTCGCTGAAGGCCTTGAGCAATGTGCGGGTCTCGCCCGGACCGTCGACGCCTTCCTGGCAGCCGATAAAGTCGCGGAAGTACTCCGAGACCTTCTTGCCGTTCTTGCCCTTGATAAACGAGATGTACTGCTTGGATTGCTTGTTGTTTTGCCATTCGGAGACGTTGATCCGCGCTGCCAGGTGCAGTTGGCCAAGATCAAGATGGCGCGACGGCGTGACGTCCAGTTGGTCGGTTACCGCGACGCCTTCGCTGTGGTGCAGCAGGGCGATGGCCAGGTAGTCGGTCATGCCTTGTTGATAGTGGGCAAACAGCACATGGCCGCCGGTGGAGAGGTTGGATTCCTCCATCAATTTTTGCAGATGCTCGACTGCGATTTTACTGAATTCAGTGAAATCGGTGGTCTGTGCCAGGTACTCCTTAAGCCAGCCGCTGAAGGGGTGTGCACCGGACTCAGCATGGAAAAAGCCCCAGGCCTTGCCTTGTTTAGCGTTGTAGCTTTCGTTGAGGTCACTTAACAGGTTTTCTGTCGCCTGGCTTTCAACCAGCTCGCTGGACGCGGCGTGCAGTACCGCCGGCGTGCCGTCGGGTTTCTTGTCGATCAGGTGGACGATTGCGTGACGAAGAGGCATAGGGGTTCCTTAGGAGGCGAAAGCCGCCATTAGCGTTTGCGTGGGGAAAGGGAGCGACGGAAGTCAGTCCCGCGTTGCTTCAGGAGTGCATCGAAGTTTCGGTCATTCGGCGAAATGGCAGGATTCAGTTGATTAGCCCAAGCCCCAAATTCGATACAGGCGCCCTGATTGCTGCAGGGGGACACAAGCATTTCCTGCAAATACTGGCAGTGAAGTTTGTCGTTGTTGTTCGCCCGGACTTCCCCCGTACCGGCCTGGATCTCTCCGCAGCGCGCTTGAGCGTATTGCAACGCCAAGTCTTCAAGTTGCGATGACGGGGTGTACGTTTCTGCCTGCGCATTGGCGGACACCGCGCAAACAAAGAGGATGACGAGTGGAATAAAGGCTTTCATGAGGTTTTGCTCATCAGTTTGAGGTGTTGGCCAAGATCTGCCCGGGTATTTCTTTCGATTTTTCAAATATCATCTCTACACCATCAAACTATAGATACTCTGTTATCCTATTGCAATTGCAAAAGGAGATTTTTGACGGCCGTTGATGCGTCAGTTTGGAACCGGCATAGCATTTGATTTTGGGTGGGCGTTTCGAAGGGAGGAGGAGTCAAAAAGGGCTTTACAAGTTCTGTTAAACAGAACGATACTAAACTGTAGAGACGATTAATTTCACTGGAGGGCGATGGCGGTGGCGATGAATGAGGTTATGCAGTTCAAGCAGGTGCTGGAGGTGTATCGGCAGTTGCTTGAATCGAATCCAGGTAAGGCCCTGCTGATTGGTGCTGGTTCTGTAGCGATTCTCGAAAACGGCTGTGTCGTCGGCGCTGCAATTGGTCTGAATGGGGCGCCTGAAGTTGATTGTGCGTATGACTTCGATCCCCGGGCGTATCACAGCGCCGACGGTCACTGGGATGGTGAAACTCCTGCACAGCTGCAAGAGAGCATCAATACACCGGTCTTTCTTGATCTCTAAAAACTGCCATCCCGCCAGGTGACCCAAGCTCAGCACTAAACCGCTGGGTCACCAACTTAAGTCATCACGGAAATGAATCCCATGAACCCCAGCACAACATCCGCATCGGTAAAGAAACCTACCCTAAGCCAGCTTCGCCTGGAGCGCTGCATCAACGCCAATGAGTTCCTGCAGGTAGTTGCCAGCTGCGGGCGCAACTTCTTCCGCAACACTGGCGCCGGCCATGATGGCTACCTGACCATGAACGGCCGGGGCACCATTGTCTGGTTCCACGACAATTACACCGGCCAGCGTATAAACGTGGCCAAGGAAGGATCCTGGTACGGCTTTTCGCACGGGGGGACGCTCAAATGGTTGGTCGGCGCAATTGGCAAGCATGTACTCACCGGATCGGAAATGCGCTATGGCTACTTCCAGCCCGTAATGGACAATGGGATGGAGAACCCGTGGGGCTATGACGACGACATTCTATTGGTCCGCGATGCCGGTGTTCGGTTGGGGCTGATAACCCCAGCCACCCCAGTCGTTGCGTTAGGGAAAATCAACACGGACTTAGATGCCCGCAGAAATAACGAGCAAAAAATTATAATAGCCGCTGCCGAGAGCTTAATTGAAGTCGGTTGCAGCGTTTCCGTTGTTGTGGGTGAAGTCGTGCTTCTTTCCGATAGCACGGACCCCATTGAAATTGATAAAGCTTTCTGCGAGTCGGGTGAGTCCGGGTTTAGTGTGAAGCGTGTTATCGATGGGGCGGTACAAGAGGGTTGGATCGAGTTTGTCAGTGCGTTTGGTATTGAAGTGACCGCAGACGACAATCTCCAGGTCCATCACGCGTTGCAGATGGTCAACGAGTTGGCCGCGCAATTGGGTCTACAGCGTAATGTCCCAATCTGCGAGTCGTGCGGTTATCAGGACCATCCTGATAAGTACGGTAGTCGCTGCCCTGAGTGTGGTGCCGACCCCATATAGGAAAGGTTGCTCAGGTGCGCCGCAAGCCTCGGCTAGTGCCGGGGCCGAGGGCGTAAAAACAGGGCTTTTTCCCGAGAATTGTAGGAGCAATGCGCAATGACGGAAATGATCACTCTCCAATCGGTGGTGTGCCCGGGCTGTGCCCAGGTTCTACCGATCGACAACCAGGGCTGCCCGAAATGCGGCTACGAGGACAACACTGCCGGCCGGATCCTGGCGCTTGATGAGATTATGAAGCTGCCGGCGGATGACCAAGCGCACACACTCAACGATGTGTCGCCGGCATTCATCGTCGCAATTGTGAATGCGGCACGTGCGGAAAAACCGACAACAGCGACGCTGGTTGAAGCGCTGGAGAAACTCGTCCTGCACTATTCGAATCCCGAAATCACCCATGTGGACTATCGTGTTCACGCCTGCAAAAGCGCAGAACAGGCCCTGGCAGCTTACAAGTCAGGCGTTCAGCCTTGAATCAGATGTCGATTGTAACGAACGCCATGGTCTACCCCTCTGTGAAAGAGGGAGTCCAGTGCGGTTTTATGGCACAAGGCGGTAGCGTCGACGACCACACGAAGATTTTCGAAGTCGAGAAGGCGATCTTGTCATGACGGATAAACGCAACGATCTGACCCGGGCGTCAGGCATCACGGCAGACCTCGTCTTGGAGCTAGGTGCCCATTTCAGTGCCCAGGACATGCGCAAGATGCAGACCGGCCTTACCACTGCTGCCCGCGAGCTCCGTAGCCTGACCCAAAACGGCTCTTTGCTCGGCCGTCTTGGCGAGAAGCTTTCTCACGAGCAACGCGAGCTGCTGACCAACGCCGCTGCGCTGTTGGATTCGGTCAAGTACAACGTCGAACATGCGAAAGAGCGCAAGGCCCGCGATGAGAAAGCCGTGACCCAGAAACGCCGGCTGTGGGAGCGAGAGGCCGATCAGCTTGTCAGCACACACTTTTCTCTGCCTGCGGACACGGTTGCCGAGCAGTTGCGAATAGTGGAGCTGTACTTGGTGGCTCGCGTGGTTTTGGGTCAAGCGGTCTATTTGAAGGACTACTCCCAGTTGCGCAGGATGATGCAAGACGAGCCGCCGCGCCGGGCTAACCAAACGATGGCTCAATGGCGTCGAAGTGAGGTGTCCAGCCTCCTGGCGGATATGAAATCAGCCATCCGCGACTACTTGGGCTGGGACCTGAACATCACACCAGCCCAGCGCCTGGATGAAACACAGCGCAGCCTGGAAACACGTCGCGCCGAGGTTCTTGCGCAGCCGCAAGCCTTAGAAACCCTCCGCATCTGGACCGAGGGGCTAAAGGGGGCGGCCTTTATTACTGGTGTAATGCCCTCTGGCGACCCCTCCAGATAGGGAAGGCATGGCTGCACCGTCAGACTGAGCCCTCTTGGCCATCGTCATCACTACATCGTTCGAGGGTCTATTGGCCTTATGACCGGACAAATCTATGTATATGCTTTAGGATACATAAAAGCATTAGCGCGGGTGGGGGCCGCCCACGTTGCCATTGCAGTTATTGGAGTTTGTATGTCGCCTTTCTCATCCCAGATTCTTGTATCACCTTTGCTTTCGGTGCGTCCCGTGAGATCGATCCATGGCTAATTCAAAAAGCCTATTGCTGGCCTACGAGGCGACAGGTGAGCATCGCGAAGTTGTGTTTGCCATTTCAACGAGCCAGGCCCGGGAGATCCTCTCCGCATTGATCTGTTCAAGTTCTGACGCACCCGTTGAATGCAAGCGCGCACCCTGGGCTGATGAATATGCCCAATCAGGCCGAATTCCTTTGTTGGCTAAGGTGGAGCATGGAATCAAGGCTCACTGCTCCTTGTGCGCAGAGGTGATCACTGATGTCGCTGAGGTGGTAATCGACGGCAGTGATGCATTCTGTAGGTCTGCCTGCGAGGCGAAATTCGTCAGTGCCCGGGCTATGGAAAAGGCTGTTCTGGACGAGGCCGCAGAGATCGCCCTAGTGCTGTGGCCTGAGGTGGTCGTGATGAAGGTTGAGATGGTCGAAGGGCGGGCGCGGGTGCACTTTACTTTTGGCAGTCCCGCTCGGCATGCATTCTGGTTTGTCGACGAAGACCAGGTGCAGGTCTCCCCTGTCGATGAGGAGAGTTGGGCGCATTTCAATGCCAAAATGAGGTTGTCCCGGCCGGCCTAAAAGATTACC
Organism: Pseudomonas sp. GXZC; assembly: GCF_026967615.1. Taxonomy (NCBI): domain Bacteria; kingdom Pseudomonadati; phylum Pseudomonadota; class Gammaproteobacteria; order Pseudomonadales; family Pseudomonadaceae; genus Pseudomonas; species Pseudomonas sp. GXZC. The sequence continues at coordinate 61,551 of NZ_CP114116.1, read as the reverse complement.
CAGACCGCGTAGTATTTTTTGGTATGTGTAGTCGCCTGGCTGCGCCAGGCCATGTAACGCGCCGCTACGCGGCCGGTGGTTGAACAAAGCAAAAAGGACGGTCTGCTTCACCCATCAATTCGTTGAACCCGCAATTTAGGCGGTTTGGTGATCGTCGGCTCGGAAGACCTAATGTGCAGACCTGATCTTCCGGCCGGTGCTGCAAATCAACCTGCAGGTTGGAGTTGAGGGGCTGGTGCGGCGACCTGGGCCTGGTCCTTCGCAAGGGTGTGGGTGATCTCGGAGGCGCTTCGGTTACCGAGTTTCTGCTCCAGGGTATCTTTCACTGACTGCAGGGTGAGAATCCGAGCCGCTTCAACTGCGTGCTCAACTTTTTGACCTGCCGCTGTCAGTAGCAAAATGGTGTCGCACACGGTATTGATACCGGCCTCGCAGTGTTCTATTACGCCATCTTTCATCATTGGATGTACCTCATCGGGTTGGCACCCCCGCGGGATGCTGGGGTGTCCTAAGAGGATAAACGCTGCGTGTGTGCCGCTCAACGCTTAGCGGTATGCAGATGATCTTGAGTTTGAGATTCGTTCGGGAAGGCTCGATTACAGAGCGGGCCACTTGCTTGATGTGCGCACTCTGCACGTCGTTGCTCATCACGAGCCCGCTGGCTGACCAAGCCTGAAAAAGCATCATATGAGTATGATGGAATAGTAAAAATCAAAGCCTAAAAACCGGTTTACCTAAAGCATTTATCCGCAGGTGTTTGGCGATAGTCCATGCACCATTTACAGGCCTCATGTGGCTCCCCCATGGATCCGGTTATCCGCCGGCGCATCATCATCGCACCAGCCTCTCTCCAGGTAACTTCGACAGCTCCGTTATTGATCGCGATCTGTCTTTTTGCTTAACGCAATGTCGTAGTGGCTGGCCTGCTTGGGTGGGGCCTGGTGCCATCGGCGGGCTACGCCAATCGCTGCAGCCATCGCGTGCAGCTCTTTGTCAGTTGTGGCCACCAGGTGGCACATCACCATCCGTCCAACTCGTGCTCGCATATTGTCGACGCACACGGTCATCACTGGCTACCAAATAATTTATTTGATAGTGTCGATAATATACAATCGATCTTACTAAATTATTATTGTTTTCCGGTGGCCGCATGCGCGTAGATGCCCTTCAAATTAATGATCAGGGCTCGGTCGTAGTGGATTGCCTGGTGTTTACTTCCGATAGTGAGCGATCAAGAAATGACGGATGGATTAGGCGGCCTCACCTCGCAATTTGAGTCGAGCAGCAGCGGTGTTGCGCACCAGGCTGAGGACAAGATCACCGCTGTTGCCAGAACATGGGCGGACCATTTCAGAGTGGCCGAGGCCGAGAGAGATGGCTTTATACATCGATATGTTACCCGTTGCCGTGAGTATCGTTTTTGGTGTGTTTCGGCCGAGATCAAAGGGGTGTTGCACGCCGCCTGCCGGATTGAGGACGTCGTGTACCTGTTCGATGGCTCGCGAATCCATTCTCGGAGACTTATTCCAAAAAAAATTAGGCGCAACCATGTGACATACGGCTATGCCTTCATTGACTTACCGTCGTCCAATCCGGATGAGGTCGGGGCTGAAAGGGTAATTCGCCAAATAAAGAATGCTTGCCGGGAAGTTATAGAGTGTGTCAACTCGTTTGACAGCCTTACGACCTATAGCAAAGCGTTCGGGGAGCTGGTCTACCGGGCAATGGCCGCGGATGTCGGTCTGAGCCTGAACGATGGCCAGTCCCGGGATATGCGCTACGTGGGGCCGCGCAGGGCTTTCTACATGAGGATGAGTGCAGCAATTTTGAAGCGTTTCTGCAGTTTCCTCGATCCTGATGCTTTGCGTGTGGCTCGTGGGGTTGGCTGCCCGTCTGCGACTGTCTACAACTGGATTTCAGCTGGAGACGTGCAGCGGAGAATTCAAGCGGTTCGGGCCTATCCAGTCGTACTGCCGGTGCTGTTGCTTAGCAGCCCGAATACTGAGTATCGCTGTGGAGAAAGCGAGGTTCAGGAGGGGATGGCTTTGGCTGAATCGCTCGGCGTGTTGGTGGACGACGGAAAGAGTATTGCTCCTTACCTGGCCATGTTTTATGGGTGCTCGGAATCATTTATTAAGTCCGCCGGCCGCGTGTCGCCGAGGCACGTAGGATCCGCCCTCACGCAGATCGGAAGAAATGGTTGGGTATCTCCTCTTCGTGTCGTGCACCGGGGGTTTGAACTGGGAAATCGCCGGCCCACAGGAAAGACAGAGTGGTCGACCTGGAACAAGCTCTTCTGGCGGCTTCCAGGCGATCTTGAGTGGATGTTCCACCGCGAATTGATTGTCCCGTTTCTTTCAGGTTTGCCTGAGTGGTCCGCAAGTCAGTGGACAGAAATTTGCGAGAGGGCCGGGGATCTCAACGACCTCGAATTCAACGAGTTGAGCTTTGGGAACAATTCCGCAAAAAAGTGGACCCTCAAACGTCTCTTGAATATCAGTGGCGAATGGCACGACGTGCGTGCGCGGTTGAGTCAAGAGCTTTCGAAGGATGACGAAGCGAACCCAGAAGAAGACGATCGACCTTGGGTATCGATGTTACCTGGTCCTCTTCTGCATGAGCCTACAGGAATTGAAATTGTTGAGCTTTTGTTGCCTGATGAACTGGGGCTTGAAGGAAAGGCCATGTCCCATTGCGTGAGTGGTTACAGCGGTAATTGCTACAGCGGTCACAGCCGAATAGTTTCGTTCAGGATAGAGGGAAAATCGCTCGCCACCGCTGAATTTGGTCTGACGAAATGGTTGAAGAAACCCACCATTCATCATTTGTATCTTCGCCAATTGAAGGGCTACAGGAATGCGTCTATCCCTGCTACCAGTGAAGTTGGTCGCGCCCTTGCCTGGCTCAAAAAGCAGATAGCTTTGCGGAAGGTTTTGATCAACGTGGCATGGCCAGAAGTGCCCTATACCAGCAGGCCAACCCGTATGCAGTTAAGAGACGCACATATAAGAAACAGAATGATTCACTGGCTCGCTCTGAAAATGGACGCTGAGGTTAAGCGGGATTGGTCTGAGCGCTGGCAGAGGGTGTGACGATGTCATTCGTCCGTAATACATTTCCGCTTATCCCGGATCCTAGCCACTGGCAAGCGCACTGCGGGGTTCGAAAACTTGCTCAGACTGAGAATGATCCGTATGGCTGTGGCGTCGCGTGCCTGGCGATGATCAGTGGTATGAGCTTCGCCGAGGCGCGTGTTCAATTCATCAGTATTGGACTGGGCGTACGTCGATCGCAAAGGGCAGCATTTTCGACGTCGTCTCGGGAGATGCACATGGCCATCTCCAGTGTAGGATTGTTATCTGAGGCAAAACGCTGGAAAGGATGGCACCAATTTCACGGGCTCGGCGTGCTAAAGGTGCGGGACGATTGGCGCGGCGCGCATAAGAAGTGGCATTGGGTTGTTGCGTTTAGACATCCGACCCTCGATCTGGCGATCTTCGACCCTCACATGGCAATCCCAGCGTTCAAACAATTGTTGCTCGACGACACCTATTTGCCGTTCTCGATGTACGAGCCGAAAGGGGAGTGGTTCCAGGTCGAGCAACGCATACCGCTATGTACCTCGATGCGTTAGAGATGTGCGTTTCATCCGAGATGCCCAAGGCGTTATCGATCGCGGCCAGGCCCCCAATCAAAAAACAAGGCACAGTCGAAGAGCCTGTAAGTCGGGGAAACGGTCGATGACGAACCCGAGGAACGATCATGGTTAATTCGACCGCTGATCTTCGCTACCAGCTTCTTTCGTTGTTCGGCCTGGCAAGGGAGTGAAGGGAACCACCAAAAGCGATTTGGGTGAGCGGTTCTCTTTTAACTCCAATATGGCGGCAACATCCTTCGACCGACGTGGCCGACCACGATGAAGAAAAGCGCTATGTTTCTGATCACTTGGAGCACGTAATTAGGTTCCAATATTGTGCAAGGCTGCCGTTCGGATAGCCCGCGGGCGTGCAGTTCAAGATAGGCGTGAGAAACCGGCCAATCTCGAATGGTGCCGATGTCGCGTCGCGGGAAAGACAACCCTGAGGCGGCACACATTGCAGCGGTGAGTGCTGCGGTACTATCGGTATCACCCCCCTGAAAGATGACATCTTCGGTTGCATGGCGGGCACTACGAGCCCTGCTAGCAACAAAAGCTGAGGCAAGAGCTGTTCGATAAACGTAGCCATCGATCCCCGAGGAGCAGCCAATAACATCCAGTGCGCTTTCTGTTGAGGAACCTTCGGCGTCTTCATAGTCCAGGGCACACAAAAGGTTCTCAAGCTCGGCCAGATGGTCCTGTGATTCTGGGGTCGCGTGGCGATAGGCCGCCTTCCTGAACAAGTCGCTCATTTGAAGCCATGAAAGCCTACCCGCTATTGATGCTGCGCAAATGTCCGCCACCGCAGCCGACATGAACAAGGCCCGAGGGTCTGTGTGGGTCATGCCCGTTGACGCAACCACAAAGGCATCACGAGTGACTGGGTCGCCGGCATGATAGAGGCCAATAATGGGCGCGCGCATCAAGGGGCCGTTGCCCGCAGACGGCCGACCCGATTTGACAGGGGATCGAAAGCACATTGTGATGATGGATAGAAGCGTGGCCTTTCCCACACCAGGTGGGAGCGCCAGCAGCCAACGCTTGAGTCTGCGAGACAAGTGGCGCTCAAAAAGTTGCGCATCCGAGCGTGAGTCCATCAATGCCCTCGCGGTCAGAAGTGCATGTTCGGTGTCATCGCTGATCATTCCGAACCCACCGAAAAAACGCTGGGTAAGTCGGCCTCTAACCAGGACCCGAACGCGCCGCTTGGAGAGGTTTTCGAATGGTAATCCCAAGCTATCACCCATCGCCGTGCCAATGAGTGCGTCCAGATAAAGGTCGCTGCGCCCCGGCCCAACTTTGGGAAGTTCAGCCTCTACAGACTCAGGACGAGGCGCTTTGGAGATATCGCCGGTATGTTTGGACATGAATTTTTCCCTGAACTTAGACCTGCCGTACAATGGTGCAACCTCGCTCCACGTATTTCGACGTTAAAGCTTCCGACGTGATAACAACCAAGTTGGGATTGCCACAGGTCAGCGCAACCGGGTTTGAGGCTGGCAGCGGACTGGCCGATACCCGTTGTTCCACAATTTTTGCTGCCAGCTTCAGAGAGTCACCGCTTGCAGCTGCACTCAACGAGGAAGCCTGTTGCGCGCTGAGCGACACCCGCTCGTATTCCCACACAAGGTGTTGTCCACCCGCGAGAGAGTGGAACAACAAATCGCTGGCACTCACTGATTGTGTCTTCGAGGCACAGCCTGTGAGCGACAATAGGGCCAGCGCGGACGCGGCCAAAGTAATGCGAGCTTTCAGCATGGTTCGTTCCTTCATTGCAGTTCGGCCAACCCGGTGTGCTTATACTGACCTAGCCCCGCACAATGGCGAGGCGTGCGTGAACCTGGGCGGCTATTCTCTGTTACGTCGACTGACTGGCTTTGATGGCCATCGCTTCGGTTTTGGAAAGCTCGGCTAGCTTCAGCCGCTCTGCTTGGGAGAGAAATGCTGCCTTGCAAGCGATGAGACCCTCTGCTTCGATGGTGACGCGGTCACCGCCACCGACGGCTGGGAGGCCAACTCGAACTTTCCCTGCTTGGTATGCCGCTTTTACTGTCTCGTAGAACATGATGTTTTTCCTGCTTGATCGCTATGCCGCTACGTCAAAAAGCGTTCTATTAAGGTCCTTCGGGGTTCAGCTGAGGGCCTTCACCCTCGACACCAGGTTCCATATTCCTTTTGTGCCACTGGATGGAGCTTCGTAAAAGAGCTGCCTGGTCTTTCATATTGCTAGAGATCCCCTCCACGGGCTTGGACGTCCACGGAGTGTCTTCGTCGGGCGTGAAAAGCATGAGCCCGTCTTGTGTTGTGTGAACTGTCCCACCGTCGTACAGCACCGAAAAAATTCTGGTCTTTATACCTCTCTGATCGGTGTATTCAACCTCAAGATTTTCCATATCAAACGGGAGGACGAGTTGGGCGCCATATCCGTGACGTTCTGCTTCAGCCTTCAACACCAGCCATGCGTCTTTGATCGAGTGCTCGGTATTAAGGGTGGCATCCTTTTCCAAAATTGCGGCCACTTCGGGGGGGAATTCTGAAATAGGGCGGTTACCCGCACTCTCATTGACTTGCTCTAACTGCTCCTTGCGCATAATTCCGCCTCAATATGATGTCAGGGTTGAAAGTGCGGTGTTGCCACCGCACTGCTGGAAAACCAACTTGGGTCAAACTGTACTAGCGTCCTGGCCCATCGTTTTGATCCCAGGACGGCGGGATGTACGCATCTTCCTTCGGCCGGTTCCAATCAGCGGGAACCGGAGCGTTGAGAACGCCGGAGCGCTCTGGGAGTTTGAACTGCTTACCTGCCTGCTCAACGGAGACCCGGTCATCGATCGACTTCACATGCATGTCCGTCGCTTCCGCGAACTGACGAGATGCAACACCAAGCAGTCGTTTCGCCTCGGCGTTATGAGGATCGTTACGCACGTCGGTTTCCAACATGCGCATGATGTTGGTTTTCTCACGCAGCTGAATCTCGGTGTGGGTGAACTGTGCCAGCGATTCACGATCACGTTTCGCCCAGGCGGTGTATGCGGGATCCACCGCGGGTTGAATTACGGTAGACCCGGACGTGATCAGTCCAGCCAGAGGAGTGCCTGCAGCTGGGCTTGGCGCCGGCGGAGCGGTCGAGGTAGTTTGAATCAACGAGGTGAGGGGGGTGCCCGGGGCCTTCTGGGCCTGAGTTGGGCTCAGGCCTTGAAGTGCTGAGGTTGCCCTGGTCAAAAGAGCGACTGCAGCGGCCAAAGCAGGGCCTACAACCTTGCTGAACATCCCCCCGGATGTTGTGCTTGACGAGAGAAGGTTGCGCAGTACGCCCGACTTGGCCTCGCCCAGGAGTTTATCCTGGACCATTTCGATGCCCTTCTCTTTGAACATGTCCACCAGGGCGCCGGCGGTGGATGTTTTGTCGGGAGACTCTTTGCTGAGCGATTTCGCTCCACTGCTCACCACGCCTTGCAGCGTGCTGCTGTTGTGAAACAAATCGGTCACTTTCTTGAAGAGTGCCCGGGCGCCGCTTTGAAGTACTGTTTTTGGTATGGACATTTCAGCTCTCCAACTGCGTGTTTTTTTCAACAAGCTCGCAGAACTCGTCGATTGTGACGACGGCGGCCACCACATCGGCGTTTTCGATGGTGGTTCGTTCGGCCTCCACTCCCTTCAGCACCGTGGTGTAGCCGGCGATGTGAGTCAGAAGTTCTGCCTTTGATTCATCGGGTTCAGCACTGAGTTGAAGCGCCTGGGCGCAGCGCTCCAGGCGCTGCAGACGATGGCTAGTTTCGATAAGCATGATGTGCTCCATGCGGTTGGTGGGGGTTAGGCGGCACCGCGTGCCTTGTGGTGATGCAGTTCTTTGGCTTCCTGGCGCTGTTTCTCTTCGATGCACAGCGAAGTCGTAGGGCGCGACAGCAAGCGCTTGAGGCCGATCGGTTCGCCAGTGACTTCGCACCAGCCGTATGACTCGTCGTGGATGCGTTCAAGTGCCTTGGCGATTTTTCGACATAACTGGTGATTTCGTTCTGCATGACTCAATGCGGACGCGCGCTCTTCTTCTGCGCTGGCCCAGTCGGAAACGTCACTGACCGCAGGTCTGTCCTGAATCGTTTGACGTGCCTGGGAGTGTCGTTGCCGGGCCTCGTCTAGTTCGTGCAGAAGTAGCGATTCGAAAAACAGCAGTTGTGGAGCTGACATGTACTGGTCCTCAGGCATGCCAAGGAGTTGTTCAGTTGTGATGATTACGGTGTCGGCATCCGTGCCGACCACGGATGGTTGGGTTTGCATCCGAATGCTCCTGGTCAGTGGCCTGGGCCGGGTTGAGAGTAATGATCTGCATCGCCAATGTTCGCCGCGGCGGACCTTTGAGCCAGTGGCGTGATCGCGTCCAGGTGGGCGCACAGGGTTTCCAGAGCTGAAACTACGAGCTGACGAACCCGGCCGGAGGCGGTGGAACCGTGCAGGCCCTCCGTGAGATCGGAGGTAAGGTCGGTGATTACGCGATCACCCTGGCGGGTTCTGAATACGGAGGCGAGCGCGCTTGATAACTGCTGGTGAGCCCCTTGATTGGAAGCACGCAGCGCATTTGTTACCCGGTGTCTCGCTGCCGGAGAGTGATAACTACCCAGGGATAGATCGGTATTGGCGTGTGTTCTTCCAGCGAGGCAATACGAAATTTCGTGGACCTCGTAGGTTGGTAGTTGGCCAACAAATTCTGCCTGCTCGCGCATGGCGACGGGGTATGCACGGTTGTTTTCGAGGTCGGCATAGATGAATCGCCCAGAGAGGGTGGCTGGGTCGATCCCAATGGCCACTGCCTCTGAAGCGAGTTGAAGGCCAATCACCTGGTCGTTTTCGCCGATGATGATCAGCTCATCGAATTCGTGGAGTGAGGTCAGATCAAGCGCGTCAGGGCACGCATTCCCGCTGGGGTTGGGTTGTCTCATGGCACACCTTGCGCAATCTAATTTAACAACATGATTGCGATAATATAGCAGCGCATTTAATTCACAATCAAATGTTTGATAACGAGTTTACGCGATAAGTTAATTACCACTAATCCAGAAAATGCCTTTGCCGGCCACCTATTAACCCTGCGCGGAAGGTTGGTCAGGCAAGCTGACGTGAAACTGGATTAGTGGTAATCACTCATTCTTAGGGTTGAATTGGCATTGTTTGGCATAACAATGCCAGGCGCGGTATGCATGCACCGGCCTGACAAGGGGGAGGGGTTAGCGATCAAAACTGTTGTACTGGAAGTCACGCACAGCGCCGTTGATTCCGCGGTTGAGCTCTTGGCCTGCACCCCGAGCTGCAGCGGCCGCGCCGGCTCTCATTCCAGCGGCCGGGCCATTCGAAATGGCTTGCGAGATACCTTGCATCAGGGTGTTGCTGAAAATGCGAGTCGACGCATTCGCGGTATAGGGCGCCTGGTACACCGGCGCCGGAGTGTACTGATACTGCTGCCGCTGTTGATTCAGTTGGGCCTGCTGCAGCCGCACCTGTTGCTGAATGGCAGACTGCTGCACCTGGTATGTTGAGTTTTGAGTGCTCATGCGGCTTGTCTCATGCTCAATGCTCGCATGAATGCTGACACGGGATGGCTCCACCCCCTTGGCCATTAAGTAACTCGTGAGTGCAGCGGCGCGCTGTCCAAACAGTGGATCGGCGCCTGCATGTGGCCGGCTAGCGTTTGTTGAACTGGTGATTATCAGGGAGCTACCCGGGTAGCGTTGCAGTGACGTTGCCACTTCATCAAGTGCGCGCTGGGCCTGGGCAGTAAGCCGGTAGCTGCCTGGCTGGAACGCGATATTTTCAGGCAGTATGAGGTTGATTTTGTCGCCTTCACGCTTAACCGTAATGCCGCTACCCAGCAATTTCGATCGAAGGTCAGACTCCTGCTGATCCACGTAATAGCCGTAGCCGGCACCACCGGCGCCGCCGAGAGCACCTCCAATCACAGCGCCTTGAGCACGATTATCGTGATTAATTATTGCGCCGGAGGCGGCGCCTGCGAGCGCGCCAAGACCACCGTATCGGGCGGTGTACTGGTATTGCGGCGGAATATTGGAGCAGCCGGTGAGGATCGTCAGGATCAGGGCCGGGGGAATGAGCTTCTTCATGGTACGAACTCCTGTCGACAGAAAACTTGGGCGAATAACGCCCTTATGGCTTTTATTCGCGAACCTGGTTGGCTGAGCTACCAAGGAGAAACATGGAGCACCGCTGTTTCGATTTCTGGCGCGCTTTCATCTGGCGTAGGAATACCAACCAAGGCAGGGTTTTGTTCGATCGCTTTGATGGCCGCCATTTCAGTCGTGTCGAGCACTCCAGGCTTGAGCACTTCGTCACTTCTGAGTGTGATCGGGTGCTTTGTGGCGTTGAGCCCCTCCAAATAAAGGGCATGTTCAAACGCCTGTAATTCTGGAACGTTGTAGATGAGCTGATTACCTGATCCTTGCCAGGCATGGCCGACATCGATCAAACACAATTCATGCGCGCCCAGCGTGCCGACGGCAAACAGCCGGTTGCTATCCCGAAGGGCGAAGCATTGCGCGTACGACCTCATTGCCTCACTCAATGTCTTGTGGGTAGAAAGAACATTCGTCTGCCCGTGCCGCACTTCATAGCGCGCCACTACTGAGCGTTTCGTGAGGATTTCATCAAGCTCACGATACGCAAGGTCGAATGCGTCGAGCTCGTGCTGCCAGAACCCTCTTTGATCCTCGTCGGGTCGATGGCTTTCTGGTTCAAGTTCGATAAGACGCTCGAAGCCCTGGCGCCACGTTTCGCGGTGGCTCAAGAAATCATGGGGCAACCGATCTCCCCATACTTCATCGGTCTCTACCTCGTCGACGCAAACATCCAGCTCTCGATAGGCGACATCGAACGCATTTAACTCGTGCTTCCAGAATCCCTTTTCATCCTGGTCGGGCAGATGACTTACCGGCTCCAGTTCAATCAGGCGTTCGAACGCCTGACGCCAAGTGCCGCGATGGGACAGAAAGTCATGCGGGAGTTGATCAAGCCATTTACTTGCTTGGGGGCCGGCGTTTGGATTGGGTGATCGCATGTGGGGGGGGACTCAAGAGAGGGGACTATGCAAATTTACTCTTGCCTTGCATTTTAGTCTAATGTTTTGCTATTGATATTGCGTTAGCAAACATTTGAAATCTTCAATTCAGGACTCAGCCCATGTGGTTCAAAAATCTGCTTATTTATCGCCTCACTCAAAACCTGCCATTTGACAGCGATGCGTTGGAACAGGCGCTCGGCTCCAAGCGCGCCAGGGCATGCGAAAGTCAGGAGTTGACCACCTACGGGTTCGTTGCGCCCTTAGGCAAAGGTGCCGACGCGCCTCTCGTGCATGTTGGAGGCGAGTTCCTGCTGGTAGGCGCACGTAAAGAAGAGCGCATTCTCCCTGGCAGTGTGGTCCGTGACGCCGTAGCCGAAAAAGTTGAGGAGATCGAGACGGAGCAGATGCGCAAGGTTTACAAAAAAGAACGCGACCAAATCAAAGATGAAATCGTGCAAGCATTTCTGCCCCGCGCCTTTATTCGCCGATCGTCAACGTTCGCAGCGATCGCGCCTAAACTGGGATTGATCCTGGTCAATTCCGCAAGCCCAAAACGTGCTGAAGATCTGTTGTCCACGCTTCGCGAGGTCCTGGGCACGCTGCCGGTGCGCCCGGCGACAGTGAAAACTTCCCCCTCGGCAACCATGACTGACTGGGTAAAAACGCAGAAAGCTGCTGAAGACTTTTTCGTGCTCGATGAATGCGAATTGCGCGATACGCATGAGGAAGGAGGTAGCGTCCGTTGCAAGCGCCAGGACCTGACGAGCGAAGAGCTGCAGATGCACCTGAGCACCGGCAAGGTTGTTACCCAGCTGGCAGTTGCATGGAAGGACAAGTTGTCGTTCGTGCTCGACGACAAAATGGTGATCAAACGCCTGAAGTTTGATGATTTGCTACAGAATCAGGCAGAGCAAGATGGCGGTGATGAGGCGCAGGGTCAATTGGCAGCAAGTTTTGAGTTGATGATGTTGTCCTTTAGCGAGTTTCTGCCGCTGCTCCTCGACGCGCTGGGGGGAGAGGAGCTTCCGCAGGAGGCAATGGGACTGACCGGTAACGTCGATCTTGGCGCTGGCGTTGAGGAAAGTGACGAACTCTACCCAGCCGCGGTGGAGTTTGTACGCAGCCAAGAACGGCCCAGCGTCAGTGCGATTCAACGGCACTTTCAAGTTGGCTACAACAGGGCCGCTCGTATCCTTGAGGAAATGGAGCAGCGTGGTGTCGTCACCATGTTGCACACCGACGGTAGCCGGAGACTGGTCGGTGAGGAGACAGCATCGTGAGCCTGCCGGTTGTGCTGGACGAGCTGAGGGCTCGGCAATTGGATAGCGCAGGCCGCATCATTCTGCGGATACCCATCGGCGTGGGCCTTACACGGCGTGAAATGGTGGCCCGCGGGGAGCAACAGTCTCTGTTTGAGGCGGCACCAACCGAAAGTGGCTACGAGTGGCCTGCAGGTTCTGGTTGTTTTTTCTCATCGCAGGAGCTGGCTGCGCATTGTCCGATTGGCCAAGCTGGAGATAGTGTCGACGTCAATCTGCTGCAGGGGTTTAGTCGTTCGAAGCCCGTCGGTAAGGCCAGAATCTCCGCCATCAAGGTCGAGCCACTTGAACTTATTTCCGACGCGACCATACGTGCTGAAGGCTACGAGAACTGGACGGAATACGCCTTTCATTGGAATCAACGTTACCCGGGCGCGCCCTGGGATTTCGACCCGGTTTGCTGGGTGGCGGAAATCTGCCAGTCCACCTCTGCGGCCTGATCGCTCTAGGAGTGTTCGGGATCAGGGATATTGAAGCCAGGTCCGAGTGGCCTGGCCCTTCGTTCGCCTGTAGTCTGGCTCTGACTGTCCAGGACGAAGAACGAAAGCGAAATGGCCGACACCAGCTCCGAAACCCCGATCGACCTGCCAGTATTGTTGGCTCAGATCGACGATCTGCGCGTTGCACTTACCCGGTGGAAAAGCACCCAGGAGGCCTTGCTGCAATGTTGTGAAAAGCATCATGCAGGAGGCTGGATCTTTGGCGAGTTCGGTCTCAAGACATTTCAGAGACGTTCTGAGCTCCCAGCCGAACTCCGGCGTGCACTGTGCTCCCTTGACGTTGAGCATGAATCTGCATTTCGTGTGACCGGTGCCGTTTTCTTGCCGGCAGAAGCCTCTGCATCTGTTTTCGCGGCGGAGACTGCCAGGGCTCATCTCAATGCTATCAGCATCCCCTTGCGGAAACTAAAGCGCGCGGATTTGTCCAGGCTGCCAACCGGTATGGAGCTGGGAGGTGGCCAGCTCTCGCACTGGATAACTCTTCGACCTAAAGATGGTATCTGGAAGGCCGTTATAGCGACCGTAGGGGAGCCACGGATTCGCATCAGGTATGCGGTTCGCCCCCTGATGCTTGAAGGCGCCCGGGGAAATACGCCGCGAAAAATATCATTTTGCAAAACGATCCAACACATTGTGAAGAAGCGGCATCCTACGGTGCTGATCGAGGCCCTTGAGAGAATTATGGAGGAGGAAGGGGAGCGGCATGCTGCAGCGCAGCGCGATGTATCAAGACTCACCTCCCTCATGCGTTTGAGCCCGATTCCGGATCTTGCCTACATCTATCGGGGAGGGTACATCTACCACGTCAATCTGGCGTGGAGCGATGGAGAGAGGCTGAAAGTAAAGACCTCGCTGCCTTTGTTCATCTGCGGTGAAGGTCCGGACATTCCTCCGTTGTCGAGTTCCACTCACGCCAAACGCCAGCGCCGGTCGGACGTAAAGTACGCCGATGTGCCTTTGCTGGAAACCCAAGCTATTTACTGCTCCATCAGATAGACCGATCTAATAGATCGGAAAACGCCCACTTCCTCTGACTATAAACGGATATTTTCGTTGGATTGAAATCGCAAGGCGTGATATGACATTTTTTTAGCGTCAAAAGTTCGCTATATATCGAAATATTTGATTCCTCAGATGCGTAAACTGTGCGACAGTTCACAGATGGCAACGAGCCATCACTCCTCCGTTACTAGCAGTTAAAGCGCCTCTTTATGGATAAAGTTCTACCGGTGAGCACCAGGGCTTGGCGAAATTCAGCGACAACGCATTTCACCTCCAATCATCTCTGCGCTGCACGCGTAATGTCTAAGACTCATTGGGTCGGTTCGGCACCTGCAAACGCATCAATCAATGCGTGCGGTAATGTTCTGCAATTTCATTCCTCACCCATCGATCGGTCGCTTCAAGATGGCGAAACAGTCGTTCGATTTGCCGCGATTACCGGTGTGATCATCTGGGTTTCCAAACCTGACGAACATGGCATCGGCGTCAAACTCCTGGATGACGAAACAGGCAAGGAATGCGTGATTGCCTTGCCTGTCGCGCCGGAAGCATTCGCCTTTGGCGACCGAGTCACGGTAGTGCACGCGATCCATTCGGAAAATGCTCCCGTACACCTGCTGAGCGTGAACCTGGTGCGCAACGAATGGTGGTCTCATCAGAATGCTCGGAGTGTGTCGCGACTGTTTGAAATCGATAATCTTCAATTCGTTGAGCGACTGGAGCGCCGGATGCGTGAGATCGTCTTATCACTCGGTGCGGGTGGCGGCTTGCGTGTGATGGGCGCCCGGGCGAACCTACGGCTCGCCTGATCTTGCGCATTTGGAGACGCTCGCACTGAGTTAAGTTGAGGAGGCAACGAGCGTTTTTTGAAGCAATGTCACATGCTGAAATAGTGTCTGAAATGCAGGATCTCGAAGTCTTGGGTAGCGTGCTCTCCAGTCAAGTCCGTAGGCCAACTCAAGAACTGCTTCAGGCCAATCATCTTCCACTGCGATGTTTGGAATGCTGAACGCCGCGTCGAATAGCGCCCTTGCTTTTTCCTGGCTCAACGCTCGCAATCTGCGCTGCTTGATGATTTGCTGTCGAGCCATACGGGAGATCAGCGCTCGGTCAGCCTCCCCTGTGCTGCAGAGTTGTTCCGCGATGAAAGTGGCCAGCTCCGTGGCGAAATAGAGTCGAGGCGATAGTTTGCTCGTGAATTTGGAGTACCAGGCTTTGCGAGTTGCCTGGTCAACCAAAGTGAGCTCCACGGCCGCGGCGTCACATCGCCCCAAGAAGGCAAGTACTTCCTGGCCTTCGGCCGTCACACGTACGCGTTCGCATTTCTCAAAATCAACTGTCATCAAGATTTCCAATTAGCTCTTGTGAACTATATGCTTTTGCAATGCTAAAAATCAATCAGCTGTTAAGACCCTTGCTCCAGCGACAATAGGGGATCGGGCAGTTGGTAATGTTCGGCGTCGACGTGATCAGGGTCCGCCGGCGTGCTGCTCTTGATACAGGCCGGATTGAAGATCACTCCCCACACTTCGTCGCCGTTAATGCGCTGCAGGCTGGCGTCGATTCCGTTCACAATGAAAAGAGTCGCCAGTGCGAGTCCTCTTGCTCCGTGCGCAAGTTCAGCTTCCACGCAAAGATTCAAAATTGACTCGGCGGGGCAATGGGGTGCCTCTCCAATCAAATTACGTTTGCTCAGATCGCTTTCCGAACTTGCCTTACGCAACCCATCGAGCAACGGCTTGTGCGCCCGTTTGGGCGTATTCTCCCGGACAAATTTTTCAACGGTTTGCAACGGCAGCGCCGCGGATTCGAGGAGTAAGCGTGGCTCAAGCTCAAGCTTGCGAACCTGGCCTTCTTCCTTTGCATATTTCCTGGCTGCGAGATAGTGGTTCGTGCAGTAAATGCCTGGGCCTTGTTCTGTTCCCCCTTTGCGACCTGGGCGGATTTCCGACGCCCCATCCCATTGACGGCCGCCGTACCACATGACGATTCTCGTCGGGCGCGCGTTGTGTAACAGCATACTGAAGCTCCTCTTGATCTCGCACGAGATCCGGATGATAACGGGGCCGATCCGCTCTAAAGCGATCAATGCCAAATGCGGTAACTTTAGTCTGGCAATAGACGACTTGCTATTCTACTGCAATACCAGTGGTCACGGTTCCTCACCCATTTTTGACTGGCGCACGCATGCAAAACACTCCCATGGCACAGTCCAATCGAACCGGGTGCCCAACCACTGCCGGGGCAAAGGCCCTCCGCCGGCGCATCTCCGTGCTGGACTTCATCAAATGGCTGGCCATCACAGCGATGGTCCTGGATCACTCCCGTGCAATTTGGCCATCCTTGCAGGTCCTGGCTATTCCTGGTCGATTAGCGTTCCCCCTTTTCTGCCTGGTGATGGCATGCAATGTGATTCGCCAGCAACGTGGTTCATTGAACACCCCAGGAAATGTCAGGTATCTGGGATCACTGCTGTTTTTCGGAGTGATCAGCCAGCCAATGTTTCACGCGGTGTTTGGGCACGACCTCAACATCTTTTGGCTGCTGTCATCAGCGTTGACCATCACGCTCGCTGTGCACCACCGCACCCCAAAAGCACTGCTCCTGGGAACAATCGGTGCAATTCTCACGATCGTTCTTCACGACCATCTCGGATATCACGCAATCGCAGTTCTGATTCCGGCGGTGATGGTAATGGCTTTACGAAGTAAGGGGGCTGCGCGCTGGGCCTGGGTCACAGCCAGTTGCGTAATCTGCTGCCTGGCAAACATGCTTGTGCCGGAGGTGCAGGCGATGTTGTTGTCGGGAGAGGGGGAAGCTGTAGCCTTGGCAGTCGCTGCTTTGGCAGCTCCGTTGGTTGGTTTTTGGTTGGTCAGCGCAAAGCTGACCTTGACGATCAGGCCAGTAGGGCGCTGGGGCTATCTTTTTTACCCCATGCACCTAGGCCTGTTCGCTCTTCTGCGCGATTACGGTTTCTGATGTGATGTGCAACTCGGATCAATCGGCGATCAGGCGGGTCACGTCCGAAAGGCGAACAAGCGGCTCGACCCTGTAAAACCCAGGCTCCGAAGGTACTTGGCTGAATTCCCCATCCACCCAAGGCTCTTTCCGATAGCCTTGCGTGGACTTCATCGCTTCAGATGGAAAACACTCGCGCCCAACGATTTCAAGTGATCCTACAGCTATCGGCTCGGGCCGCTCGGATTGATGGCGGTAGAGTTCGCCGTAACCCTCATCGTCAGTTACCTTTTGATCAGCGACGATCAGGTATTGGCCTGGCTCAAGTTCGGCAATTCCACCCTCAAGCAGCCACTCAAGCCGCTTTTCGTCATCACGCTCGCGGATAACCGCAACCGTTGTCAATGCCACCGGGTCATCCGCGCGCTCGACGGCTGGTGCGTCCAGCAGGGCGCGCAGCCTATCTTGGGCACTCTTGAGACACCGCGCACTATGCGGCTCCAGTAAGTCTCTGAGTAGCAAACGCGACACACCGTCAATCGTTTTGTTTTCGGTCATGCTTGCACCTGCTGTTTGTGCTTCCAAGCCATAAAGTCGCTGGCGGCGAGAAGCTTGTCGTTGTTGGTCAGATCGGTGTACCGATATTCCTCTGTACGAACCGCATCGACACCGAGGTATCGAGTGCTCAAGATCACACCTCCGAACCCGCGGCGCTGGTAGACCAACACGGCATCAACAGTCACCCCAATCGGCATTTTTTCATCATCGGTTGAGATCCAACCCTCACCCGAAAGCTTGGCCATTAACTCAGCTTGGCTCATAAATAACCTCGTTCAATCAGTGGTTGGGCTTACTTACCATCACCCGCTACCTGACCAACAACCAGCGTCTTCCCGCAGGAATGGCAGAAGTGCATGCCGTGACTATGCGGTGAGCCATCCATGAAGGCCCAAGCTACGCCGCAGGTGCTGTTCCACAGTGAATTGTTGTCTTGTGACCAGGTGCAGGTAGCCGGCGGCACAGTTTCGCCGACGTGTACTGTTTCAAGACTGATGCGACTCAATAGATCCTGCCAAGCTTCTTCATCGTTCTCGCCGACTTCGAACTTGGCTGCTTCCCGCAGCAATCCTTCCAGGGCATCCACCTGGTGCCGCAGTTCTTCGATCTGCTTAAGCCGATAAAGGGTGTCCTGATGCTGACCAGCCAGCAGCGCCTGCATGGTCGCGGCGCTATGTGTCAGCTTTTCGTTGGCCTCATTCGCTGCTGCAAGGCGGTTTTGCAGCGCAGCCTCGCGGGCCAGCGCTGCGTCGACATCGGCAGTAACTTCACTCATCACTGTTTCTCCCATGGCAGCTGGGCACGCGTTAAATGGCGTGCCCGGCTGAGTTTTTATTGGTTCCGCTATTGCGGGGATCACCTGCTGTGCAAGTGATCTCAGGGGGTTACAAGCTGGGATACGCTGAGTGCCATCGCCACGGGTTGAACCCAAACCGGTACGCTGCTGAGCATGAAGGTTTCACCCGCTTCGGCGAGAAGAAGAGTTGTGGCGAACACGTCAGCCATCGCTCGGGCCGCAGCGCGAGGTACAGCATTCCCAATACGCTCTCTGTGGTAACCATCGTTGATGCCGTCCAACTGAAAGTGCCGTGCCTGCTCCAGCTTGCGCATGTGCTGCGATCTCTGAATCTCCAGTGCAGTTTGCGGGTCGTTCGACCACATTTCGTCCGGATCAAACAACGACTGCAGAGCTGCCAATTCCAAAGTCGTGAATGGACGGTGCCAGGTGCCGTCCAGGCTGGTGATCATGCAGGTGAGGCGATCATTCGGCGCCGGCATTCTTTGATCGGCGACGGACCACCGGCCGTTATCGTGGCAGGCACTTGCAGAGACGGCCCCGGCGGATTCATTCCAATTGACCACCCCGTAATGGCCACCGGTGAGATAGGCATCCCCTTTTTTCCGTGACATGCCAGTGCGAGGATCAGCGATCTGCAGGGCGTCACTTGGAACTGGACTCGCGCTGGGGTGCGAGTTTTTGTACGCAGGATCAGCGACAGCAAATGCGCCCTGTCCGGTCGTGCTACCGGCGATCACAGTGCCTGCATGCTTGGAATAGTCGGTGACCAGGTATTTGCCAAAACCCTTCGTTGGCTGACGAGGATCGGCAACTGACTGCCCGCCTGAGCTTGGCCCGTGCCCAGAAGTGATGGTGCCGGCGGAATGTTCCATTGGCACCACGCGAAATACGTTTTTGTGCCGCTCACCGGACATGCGTGGATCGGCAACGCTAAAAGTACCCTGGCCTGGGCTTCTCTGGCCGGTGACTACGCCACAATGGCGGTCAAAAGGGAGCACGCCATACTGGGTATATTCGGCGTTGCTGGCTGGGCGCGGATCCGCTACTGAAAATTTGCCGTTGGTGGGAGTTGATCGTCCTGCAACTGTGCCCGCTGTGTCCTGCCATTGATGAACGCCCAGATAACCAGCCCGGTACTCAGGTACGATTACAAAATCACGCAGGTGGCCATCCTCGATCGCAAATCGACTCAAGCTGCGCCAGTCTTTCCCAGCTTCGACCAGGGCAAGGCGAACCCAGGTTTTCCACTGACAGGCAGGCACCCGGTGCATCGGACCAGCTTGCTCGATATCGCCCGCCAGCGGCATGCGGCTAAGCACATCCCCAACTGCGCGCAAACTGCGCTTTTCAGGTTCGTAAAGAAATGCAGGCACCTGCTCAACGTGCCGAGCAACCAGCAAGAAACGTTTACGGCTCTGGGCCAGACCACCGATTTCGCCACAGTCGTGAGTGGTTTCGGCAACGGCGTAACCGTAGTAGGTAAGCAGTTTGTTGATCTGATCAAGCAAGTGGCGGCCACGGCTCGCAAGGCGAGGTACGTTCTCAAACACGATGAGCTTCACAGGCTTATGTTTCCAGGCCTCACACATCAGCCAAACGCAGCGTAACGTCAGTTCATTGAGGGCTTGGTACTTAGGCGTCTGGCTCATGGTTTCAGAAAGCAGTCCAGAGGCGCCTTTGCAAGGGCTGCTGATAAACACCGCGTCAGGATTTTCGTTGCGAGCGGCCCGGCGTACATCCTCGGGTGTCGCCTCACGCCACCCGGGTGGCGGCTCCTTACCATGGAACGCTGTGTACTGCTCGCGCGTGAACAGGTCCATCAAGGTGCCTTTAACGCCGGTGAGCATCTCGAAGTCGCGCAGACCTGCCGGGTCAACATCAATCCCGCCGAGGCATTCCCATTCAGCTTGCACACCAGAGACTACGGCCTTCGAATCGTTAAACCCTGCAGCGCCGCTACCAAGCCCGCAGCAGAAGTGGAAATGTTTGAATACGCGACGAAGCGCGCTGGGAATGCCGTTTAGGGGTTGGTTGAACATGCAGGGATCCTTTCAAGTATTGTTTCGTAGTCTCGAAATTATACTTATGTTATTTTCGTGTCAACGATAAATTACATCCTGCGGTCACCGGCTGAATAAGAGGGGGAGGGGAGAGGGCTGATCGAAAACTGAGGCGGGGGAAAGTTGACAGGGAGCGCGCGAGCCGCGGACGCGGCTCAAGGTGTCGCATGCGGGAAGGGAGCTATCAGTTGCGAGCCATTGGTGGATGGCCTGGCTGGTTGCGAACCCAGCAGGGCATCGTTGAGCGCATTGCCAGGAGAACATCGTTTGTCCAACCTAACGGCTACCCAGTTGCCACCCCTTGGCTCTCCACCTCGGGATCACGCAACGCCTGCGTATTCAGGCCACCCACCAATGATTCGCCTTTGATTACAATGCGCCCGCATGGGAGCGCAGCTGATCAAAGCTCACTCGGTTATCCGATCAGCATCTAGGTTTGGCTTTTCCAAAGATCTCAATGCTCCAGACAGCTCGACGATCTGGCTGGACATTGCCCGGGTTTCGTCCAGGAGTGCATCATTGCGCTGTTCAAGTGTCCGTCTCTGGTTGGTCAGGTCTTCGATTTGTCGGAGCAGTGCTGAGTTCTCGCCGGCAACAGCAGCGTTCTGCTGTCGTGAGTCTGCCAACTGCTCGCGAGCAAGCTTGAGTTCGGCGTTGACTGCCTTGAGTTCCCTGCGATGCTCAGTTCGATCGGCGTCCAATTGGCGCATCAGTTTCGCGGTGTCGTTGTCGTAGCGTTCGAGTTCGTTTTTGACTTCCTGTTCGAGGCGGGAAACCTTGACCTGGTGCTCGGCAACCGTCTCAGCCAGTACCTGGTGGCGGTGATTAGTTTCTGTTTCCAGCTTTCCTTGCCAGGTACGGATTTCCTGATCTTTCGCGTCGATCGCTGATTGGTGAGTCTGATGCAATGCGGCCAATTTCTCTTGCTCTTGGACAATCCGGCCGTTGAGCTCCTCAATGTTGCCACTGAGTTTCAACTCACGAGCTCCTGCCAGACTCAGTTGGTTTTCCAACAGTTGAACCTGGCGCTCGCGCTCAGCAAGCTGTTGCTTCGCTTGGGCGGCATCTACCTGCGCATCAGTTGTGGCCTGCTGTGCCAAGCGGTTCTGTTCCAGCAGTTGCTCGCGCAGCGCATCCAGGTCACTGGAAGCGAGGGATTTGAGCTCCATCCAGAGCGACCAGAAAGCGTCCTGCGCCTGCTTTGGGTAGTCGCCGGCGGCGGCACGCTCAGCGACCTCCTGCACGATTTGCCGGATTTCGCGCAGGAGGTCGTTGCTAGATCCAGTACCGGTAATCTCGCGCACTCGCCTCCATGATGGGACCTGACCGGCACGCAGGAGATCCATCACCGCGGCGTAAGTCTGCTGGCTGTAAGGCTTAATCATCGAGGACGCTCCAAACTTTACTCCCTACACTCAATTTACGGTGAAACCATTCCGACGGAGGTTCGCAGCGCTTTCAATTCCGCCTCAAGATGAGCAATACGGCATTCGACTTCCGTGCTGCCTGTACTGGCCATGCTTGCCGCAACAGCATACGTTTGTGCGCGCACATAGCTCAGCTCACCAAAACCAGTCAGGGGGTATCCAATGAGTTGCGCAAATTGCTCGCGATCTTCCACACTAAAATCAAGCACCGCAAGTGCGTTCATGTCGATGCCGCCGTGGTCCAGCAGGTATGTAACGATCGCGTTTTCCTTGAAACGAAAACCGTATTGTTCGTCCGGTTCGAGAGGCTGCATAGGGTGATTCATAGAAGGCTCCTTAATAATGCAGATCATGATAGGCACATGTGCCTATTCATGCAAGGCAAGAGTAGACCCCTCCGGGCAGGCCTACCGAGGTTTGCAAGAAACCTGAGACAGTTAGAAATGGAACTCGTATTCCGGCGCCGGCTCTACGCTAGTGGATTGCATGCCTACATCCTTACCCGTTTCTTTTGCAAGTATCGCCCGATCGCGCACTACAGCAGCCGCCAGCAGCGCAAAGTCGAGCTCGCTGGTTGCCTCCTCGTTCATGGTGCGTCGGTAGACTGGGCTCGCGTCCATGCCATCAAGGATTACCTGAAGCATGTCCTGTTCATGAGCTGTACCGTCAAACCCGTAGTACTGAACAATGTGCTTGCGAGCTAGGCTATATGCTCTGTTCCCACGTTTCATCTCATCCGTGACGTTTTCCAGGTCGGTGATTTCATCGTGAAAGCTGTGAATCTCAGCAAGCGCATCCAGGTCTTGAGGTTGGCGTGATAGCTCCTGAAGCAGAGAAATCTTTGCTTCCAGTTGTGGTGACTGGGGTTCAGTCTGCAAATTTCTAGCAGGACCTGGGTTGAGCCATACGGCGTCAGAAGTGGATATGTCATTGCCACGCATGAACGATGTCTCCTGTGGTTGGGTTTGCTGAGCAGGTGGAGTTGGCCATACAGCGGTGTCCTGCAGATACTGAGTGACTCTTTGATAATCATCACGACCAGATATCATCTGAATCTCGACCAGCTTCTCTTCGTCACAACGAAAAAGTGCGCAGATCTCCTCGGGAGACGACTGTGTAAGCATTCGAGGAATTTCGATGGCGGGATTGTCGCCAGCCAGATCGGCGTCAAGAGGCGTGGGAACGAAGAGTCGACGACCGTAGCGCAGAGCAGCCTTGGAAGCATGCATGCTGCCCCCGTCGGACTTGCTCTGAACCATGATCACAGCCTGACTCAATCCAGCCTGGATGCGATCTCTCTCGATCAATCGACTCGGCACCAGCGGAGTTCCAAACGGGTACTCACTCACCAGGGCTCCCCCCTGGTCGAGAATGCGCTCAGCCAGCGCGGCGTGCTGTCTGGGATAGATAGTTTGAAGTCCGTGGGCCAATACCGCCATCGTGTGACCGCCGGCGTCGAGCGCGGCCACATGCGCGGCCGCGTCGATGCCCAATGCCAATCCACTGACGATGGACACGCCCGACGCCGCGAAGTGCGCCGCGATCTTGCTGGCCACGACTGATCCGCGGAGCGTTGGCGCGCGGGTCCCAATTACTGCCAGGGTGTTCTGCTCCTGCAGGGTCCCTTTGACATACAGGAAGAATGGCACCTCTGATGCTAGTGCCAGAGTTTGCGGGAAGCCAGGGTCGCCATGGATGAAGAGATGAACCCCAGCTTTCAGAGCCTGCTCGCGATCGGCGTCCGCCGCTCGGAGCGCGGCATCCCAGGCACCTGCCTCCAAAAGTGCCCGAGAGATACGCGGGTCAATAGCCCCGAGATCCCCAGTGGACATGCGCTCCAGGTCATCATGGACCGCAGCCTTGCGCAGCGTTGCAGCTCCAACCCCTGGTAGCCAGCCAAGGGCAATCAGTGCGCTCAATCGATCAGTCATTGGCTTGCCCTTGGATTGCAAGAAATAAGTGGATTGCCATCAAGCCGCAGACCTGCGCTTCAGAAACTGAGCCGCCAGTGCTTGGATACGCGACTTATCAGAGTGCCGCTGCGTGAGGGGAGCATTTGGATCGATGATGCCTAGGGCCTGTGATGCTTTTAGGCCAAGTAGCTGAACCATAGGCGGGTCGCTTCCGTCATTACTGTTCAGGTAGATCGCTGTAACTTGCTCATCTTGGCCCTCGCGCCCAAGGCGGCCCACAACCTGTTCGTGGATCTTGGGTGACCAATCGAGCTCACCGAAAATGACGGTGGAACACCGGTGTTGGAGCCCATCCAGCCCCGCACCGGAGCGAAGGCTCATGATGAAAAGGTTGGTCTTGCCGGCGACAAACGCTTCCTTTGCCTCAATCTTCTGTTTATCGCTTTCCGACCCTGTGTACATAACTGGGTTGTAGTCAGCCAACTCCTTGAGCCAGATATCATAAACATCCCGGTGCCACCCCATCAGCATGATTGGAATATCCGCATCGAGCAGGAGCCGTGCGTACTGCGCAACAAAGCGCGCTTTTGCCACGCCGGTGATCCGACGCATCAGCAGATCGAGTTCGCGTCCGGCGCGGCCGCGCTCCATAAACGACCCTTCGGTTGTTCGGATAGCCAACTGTTGAGCCAGCAGCTCTACTGATCGAAGTGTTTCGTCGTCCGAACCAATTTCCTCAACAATGACGTTAAGCGGCGGCATCTGCTGCCCGACGTCACGTTTGGTCCTGCGCAGGAACACCATCTGTTCCCTTAGGAATGTCCCAAGTGCCTGAGGGTCAGTGACTTTTTTGTCACCATCTGTCCATTCTCGAAGGAAATCCCCGTGACTGCCAAGCAGGCCTGGTTCGATGATCTCGACAATGTTCCAGATCTCGATACCGTAGTTGTAGATAGGCGTTGCGCTTAAACCCAAACGATAATCCGCGTGGAGTGCCAACTCCTGGGCTGCTTTCCCCTTGCCGCTGTTGGTCCCAGTGCGTAACTCTTGAACTTCGTCAAAAATAGCGGCTTTGAAAAAACCGTCGCTAAATGTATCGATCCAGCCAAGCAACTGACTGTATTTGAAGATGTACGCATCCGCCGGCGGCAACTCGTACGGCCGGGTTCCCTTGATGCAGTGCAGCTTTAAGTCGGTGAACTCACTGAGCTTTTCAAACCACTGCTGCTGCAAGTGGGTTTGCACGACTATGGCTGCTGGCCGTGTCTTCATGTGCAGGATCAATGCGGCAGCGGTGTACGTTTTTCCCAGACCGACGTCATCGCCTAATAGCAGGGATCGGCGGGCAAGTGTCAGGTCAACAGCCTGGCTTTGGTAGTGACGAATAGCGCAGCCAGGTTTGAGTCCAACGGTGGTCTGGGGGGTATATTCCGGACGAAGGATTTCTTCCATCCGCGCCTGCTCGCGCTCGAAACTTTGACGCCCCCAATCCAAGGCCTGGGCGTCGGTGGGAGTGATTGCCAATGGATAGCGCGAAGTGAACCAAGCAATATCTGCACAATGCGCAAGGTCGTTTGGGAAAACATACTCATCGGTCTGCCACTTTGGCAGACGTGGGAATAACTGTTTGAGGCGAATTGCAACGTGCGGCGCAATACTGCGCATGACCCACTGGGTGCCGTTTTCCAGGCTTAACTGACCGTATCGAGAGCTCATAACCAGCCCCCACCCATTGATACGACACGAGAAGGTTTGTTGTTGATGTGGGGCGGAAGGCCCATGGCGGTGCCTGTCATCAGCAGCAAACCATCAACCGACGCGTGCTGGGCATATCGCTCCAGCTGGCGATAAATTGCCTTACGCTGCGCGCGCGTTTTTAACTCCAGCACGATGGTGTGGCCGTCGATGCTCACCAAAAAATCCGGCTTGTCTCGCTTCGAAAGCTCCTGCTCTCGCTTGAACTTGAAGCCACCCTGCAGCAGGTTTGTTTCGAGATCCGCCTGCGCCAATTTTTCGAGTGCCATGTTTAGGCGCTGCTTCGAGCAAAAGTCGCTTAGTCGAGACAGAGCTCGTTGAACTGAACAGTCATGATCGTCATTCATGCGACCAGCTCCCGTTGTAACATCTCTTCCTGGTGGGGCGCTGCAGGCGCCATTTGATCTGAGTCGTTCCCGCGATGAGGATCGGCGCCGCTGCCCAGGGCGTATCCGCGGTTCAGTTTTCGCTGCCACCCGCCCAGGACGTGTGCCGGCGTGTACCAGTGCTCCCGCTCCTCCATCATCAGGGTGTTGCCGAGAATCACGACCGCAGGGATATGAAGAAGGCTCAATTGAATGAAAGCCATATGGACTGCCCTGGAGTCGATGTCTTGGGCGGTGACGTGGAGATGTTGCTGATAATTAATGCCAGCACCGAGCATGGCTTCAGCAGTGGCAATAACCATCGCGCCGGCGCCGCAGGCCGGTTCGCTGACCGTAACAAACCCGCGCTGCGCGATCAGTTCTCGAATGTTGTTTCCATCCTGTACCTGCATGTTGGCCATAAGCGAACACAAGGAATAGGGCGTGAAAAATTGGCCACGAGCGGCGTTGTGCAGTTCCAGCTCGCTGAATACCTGGCCCAAGACATCGTCTGGTCCGTATTCAAGAGCATTGGTGAGCTCAGCGAACATCACCGGAAAGCGCGCCACCTCGTGTGGCTCATAGCGCTGGACGATAGCCAGATAGCGTTTTTCGCGCTCATCAAACTGGGCATGGTCCACTTTGTTAGCGATGGCCAGCGCCGACATTTCAATGAAGTCGCCGAACACATCCCAGAGGTTGCGCCGGCCCGCATTGGCTCGCAGGAGCTTCACCAAGTGACTGCGATGCTCTGCTGGCGAGCGTGGAATAGCCTTATTTGGAGAACGCATAAATGCCTCGCGACATGCTTTTGTAGTCGCCAAACTATAACTTGCGTT
Source organism: Pseudomonas sp. GXZC (assembly GCF_026967615.1). Lineage (NCBI taxonomy): Bacteria > Pseudomonadati > Pseudomonadota > Gammaproteobacteria > Pseudomonadales > Pseudomonadaceae > Pseudomonas > Pseudomonas sp. GXZC. The sequence goes on along the minus strand of NZ_CP114116.1, from coordinate 35,353 downwards.
CTTTTGTGTCAATGGCTACCTATTGAAAGGCGAGCTGAGAATTTGCAATGGGGTGAGAGGAGGGGTGCGCCCACCTGGGATGGGCGCATCCGGCACACCTGAAACTGAATGGAACCTATGCTCAGTTAAGACAGCTACATCGAAGGGCTGGAGTTATCGTGGTGAGTTTCCATGATGGACTCACGTTCCACCTTGGGTTTACCCAGGTCAAACGCATGGACGACAGCTTTTGCAGCCATCGCAAGCGAAGGGAATGCGATCATGCCTGCGCCGCCGGCCCAAAAGGCGGCAACACCGGTACTTTCAAATCCACCTGTAAGCGCCCTCGCAACTCCCTCACCCAAGCCGGCCACCCTTGTTGCCTCAAGGTAAGCTTGATGCACCGCAGACCCTTGCTGCGCCATGTCGACGCCATATTTGGCGCCAAACGCTGCCCCCACCATTGTCATTGCCGTAGGCACGACGGAGGCAAGACCGAACAGTTCGATGGAACCCATCCGGCGAAGGCCCTCCGTGCATTTTGTGTAAATGCTGCGCGACAACTGCTGAAACAGGCTCTCGCCAGGAACTGCTTGAATTGTCATCGTTTTGCTCCGATGGCTTGCGGGAACGTCCTTTCGACCAGGACGCAGAATTGTTCAATGGGGACCAGAACCTCGCTTTCGTTCGGACGAGGTTCAGCCCCTAGATCGATAAGGACTGCGGCGTACACCGCAACCTGACCAGCGACTTCCTTTTTCGAAGCTTCAGACTCGCCGCTGTTGGCCACGGCTGCTGCGCATTTATCCAGCCGAGAAAGCTGGTCCTTGAAACGGTTCATAAATCACACCCTATACATACTCAATAGAACAACATTAGGACTCACGCACTAAGGGTCGTCAACATGTTCATGGCGATTTGATGCGCAGGGGATGTCGCGCTCCGGTAGTTCCGTTTAGAAGCGGCGCCGATGGCCACGACAGTTGTGATATCCGAACAAACAACCTTGAGAATCACGATGACCAGCATACAAGGCGATTTGCTCGAATTACTCAGCACATTTAATCATTTGAAATAAAAATACCCGTTACAAATGCAACGTCTAATAATCAATTATCGCTGATAACGATACTTATCAGCGATAAAATATACGAGAGCAGGGGACCTATCCCCCTCAGCAGTAGCCAGAGCGCCGACGAGTAAAATCTGCGGAAAACCGGTGATTATTCACCGCCGCATTGAAAGACACTGCCAACAACGTCAGCGGACGGCCTGGTTGCAATAACGCTTGACTATATAGGCACATGTGCCTAGCCTTGAGCCGGCAATTGACTGGAGACCCTGCAGGTGAATTTGAGCTCTACAAGGACTGCGCACCTCGATAAACCGGACACTGCGCTTCCAAGCATCCAATTTTTTCGCGGATTACTTGCGCATTGAATACGATCGCCACCGCGGAAGAAGGCGCCGCTGACGCTGCAGCACCTCGGATTCCTCCGCATTCAGTAGAGGCTGAGCAATCTGTGCTCGGTGGTTTGATGCTGGACAATGCGACCCTGGACTCACTCCAGTACCTGCTCCACCCCGATGATTTCTTCCTGCAGGAACATCGCTCAATCTATCGAGCCATTATCGAGCTGGCGGAGCGCAAAAAGCCGTTTGACGCCGTGACTGTGCAAGAAGTGCTTAATGTCTCGGGTGAAGGCGAACTGGTGGGGTTCACCCAGGGTTATGTAAGTGAGCTTGCGGAAAATACGCCGTCGATCGCCAACATTGAAACGTACGCCCGGGTGGTTCGCGAGCGCTCTCAACTGCGAAAGATCATCTCCACCTGCGTGAGTATCAGCGACCAGGTACAAAGCCCTTCTGGAATGTCGACACAGGATCTGATCGAGGACGCGGAACGGAAAATACTCGCGCTCTCTTCCGCGCGCCCGAAGGCTGGTGGACCAGTGGGTATCAGCACTCTTCTAACCAAAGCCACCGAAAAAATTGATGCCAGGTCAAGGTCTGGCGATCTGGTAACTGGATTACCCACTGGTTATGCCGACCTGGATCAAAAACTGGATGGACTGCGTCCAGCGGACTTGATCATCATCGCCGGAAGGCCTTCGATGGGTAAAACGACGTTCGCCATGAACATAGTCGAGAACGCCGTGCTGAATGCCGAAAAAGCGGTGTTGGTTTACTCACTGGAAATGCCAGGCGAGTCGCTCATCCTGAGAATGCTTTCATCTTTAGGGAGTATCGAGCACAGCAAGATGCGCTCAGGGCGCCTGGTGAATGAGGACTGGCCAAAACTAACCAACGCCATCAGGCGCCTCACCGACCGCAAACTTTTCATTGATGACACCGCTGGCATCAGTCCGTCGGAAATGCGATCGAGAACTCGACGAGTAGTCCGCCAGCACGGGCCGCTTGCCCTAATCATGGTCGATTACCTGCAGTTAATGCAGATCCCTGGATCCAGCGGGATGAATCGGACCAACGAAATTTCCGAAATTTCACGCTCGTTGAAGGCGTTGGCCAAAGAATTCAATTGCCCAGTAGTCGCGCTCTCGCAGCTTAATCGGACTGTCGAACAGCGCCCAAATAAACGGCCAATGAATTCCGATCTCCGCGAGTCCGGTGCAATAGAGCAGGATGCGGACGTCATCATGTTTGTCTATCGCGACGAGATCTATTACCCAGAGTCCCGATTCAAGGGCACTGCAGAGATCATCATTGGTAAGCAGCGAGAGGGGGAAACCGGGTTTTCAAGGCTGGCCTTTGTTGGCCAATTCACCCGTTTTGAAAATCTCGTACCAGGCGCTCATGACTTCTCCGATTCCGAACTTGGCAACGTCCCTAAGCCCAAAGATCCGCGGGTTGGGAGAGCCATCGCGTCGGAGCTTGTGCATATCGAAAAATTTCGTAAACACGATCCAAAGACGAAAAACTATGCGAAAGGCCCATTCAGGCCGAGGAAGAAGACATGAACGATATTGCCGCACCCGAGCAGTACGACCTGCAAACTGCTGCTCTGAAGGTCCCGCCGCATTCAATCGAGGCCGAACAAGCGGTGCTCGGCGGCTTGATGTTGGACAACAACGCCTGGGAACGCGTGCTGGATCAAGTCTCGGACGGCGATTTCTATCGTCATGACCATCGCCTGATCTTCCGCGCCATTGCCAAGTTGGCCGACCTGAACTCACCCATTGACGTAGTGACCCTGGCCGAGCAATTGGACAAGGAAGGTCAAACGACCCAAGTCGGCGGCCTGGGTTACCTGGGAGAGCTAGCGAAAAACACGCCATCGGTTGCCAACATCAAGGCCTATGCGCAGATCGTCCGCGCGCGGGCGACATTGCGACAACTGATCGGCATCGCTACGGAGATCGCTGACAGCGCCTTCAACCCCGAAGGCCGTAGCGCGGAAGAGATTCTTGACGAAGCCGAACGGCAAATCTTCCAGATCGCAGAAGCGCGGCCCAAAACCGGTGGCCCCGTCAGCGTCAACGACCTGCTGACTAAGGCCATCGACCGAATCGATACCCTGTTCAACACCGACAACGCCATCACAGGCCTATCCACTGGCTACACCGACCTCGACGGTATGACCAGTGGTCTGCAGCCTGCAGACTTGATCATCGTCGCAGGCCGGCCGTCCATGGGTAAAACCACCTTCGCAATGAACCTGGTGGAAAACGCAGTACTGCGTAGTGACAAGGCGGTACTGGTGTACTCCCTGGAGATGCCAGGTGAATCGCTGATCATGCGAATGCTGTCCTCTCTGGGCCGCATTGACCAGAGCAAGGTACGTGCAGGCCGCCTGGAAGACGACGACTGGCCGCGGCTGACCGCCGCGGTCAACTTACTCAACGATCGCAAACTTTTCATCGACGATACCGCAGGCATCAGTCCGTCAGAAATGCGCGCCCGGACCAGGCGTCTGGTCCGTGAGCACGGAGATGTTGGGCTGATCATGATCGACTACCTGCAACTCATGCAGATCCCAGGTTCTGGTGGTGATAACCGGACCAATGAGATCTCAGAGATTTCGCGCTCTCTGAAGGCGCTGGCCAAGGAGTTCAACTGCCCAGTGGTCGCCCTGTCACAGCTCAATCGTTCACTGGAGCAACGGCCAAACAAGCGCCCGATCAACTCCGACTTGCGAGAGTCCGGAGCGATCGAGCAGGATGCTGACGTGATCATGTTCGTCTACCGGGACGAGGTGTATCACCCGGAAACCGAACATAAGGGAATCGCTGAAATTATTATCGGTAAGCAGCGTAACGGCCCAATTGGAACTACGCGCCTGGCGTTTATCGGTAAATACACACGCTTCGAAAACCTTGCGCCAGGTAGTTATAACTTTGATGATGAGTAGGCTTATATAGTCATTTGATTTTTATAAGTAGCCGCCCAGGAGGGACGGCTACTCGAACAGACGTAGTGCTTCTATGCTGCGTTCATTAAAGCCGAAGCGAACTCTTTTTCGGCTCTTTGAGCCGCATCGTCAGGTTCTATCAGGTCCCGTGCTACTGCCCGCTTCGCAGCGAGCATGCTCCACAAACCTTGATCAATTGAATCGTCAACAAGTGGGATTTTCACAATTACCGGGCGCAGTTGACCATTGCGGTAGGCACGGTCTTCGGCCTGATCCTGCAAGGCCGGCGTCCAAGGCAGACTGGCAAAAAACACATAATTGGCGGCCGTTAAATTGATACCGGTGCCAGCTGCTGCAGTGGTGCCGATAAATGCACGAATATTTTCGTCCCCCTGGAACTGATCGACAGCCTTCTGCCGGCGTGTGCCAGAATGCTTACCAGTCAGCGTCACACACTGAATACCGTGGGTGGCCAGCTCTCTATTGAGCCACTCAACTGACTCAATGAACTCGCAAAAGATAATCACCTTGTCCTGGGTATCGAGCTCTCTGACCATATCCACAATGGTCCTGGTCTTGAAACGCTCCAGCATCGAACGCAATGAGCCGACCCGGGCCAGGGGCGACTTGTCGCTGTAAAATACCTCTTGGTACTGGCTACGTTCCGCCGGCGACATCTGAGAGGCGAAAGTCTGACGCTGCTTACCCTTCAAATTGACCAGGACGTCTTTCGTACGACGAAGCATCCAGTCAGACAGTAGGATCCGAAGCGATGCTCGGAACTCGCTACTGCCGGCGAATTGCTCACAAAACGCCTTGAGTGACATGAGTCCGATCGGATGGCCTGACAGGCGCAGGAGAGTATGAAGTTCGCTTTCCCGGTTCAGCACCGGTGTACCGGTCAACAGGTAGCGATTGGGGACTTTTGACGCGATGTCGAATGCGTGGCGCGTCCACTCCGCGGTTGGCTCCTTGAGACGGTGCGCCTCATCGATCACCATCACATTGTACTGAGACGCCGTCGTAACGAATTGTCCAAGCCTCTCGTAGTTGATGATTATCCATTGGGCCGAGGGATCAGATGCCTGCATCGAGATTTTGGCATCCGGGCAAACCGCCAGAATCTCACGACTCCAGTTGATGATCAGGCTGGCCAGGCAAATAATCAGGATCGGACGCCCCTTTGCCTGGATGTGTGCAGCAACGATCGATTGTCGGGTTTTGCCCAGCCCCATATCGTCTGCCAGCAAAGCGCTGCTGCGCTGCACCAGGTGGGCAACACCTGCACGCTGATAATCATAGAGCTGGTACTGGTTAAGAGCCTCCTCAAGCACCCGCGGAGTCCAATTGATCGGCTTAATTTGTGGGATGCTCGCCAGATACACCTCGTTTACTGAGTCCTCACTTTCTCCCGTGGGCTCCGGACGTTCGCCGCCAACGGCGATGCTCTCCCATTCACGAGCCTGCACCAGGGCTCCATCTTCAAGCAACTCATGGCGACCTTGGAGGATCTGCACCTGCTCTTCTCGCAGCCCGAGCCCGTCGATGAGGCTGCTGTGTAGAGCTTCAGCAGTGCAGGCTATTTTCCAAGCTTTACTGAGCCCTAGATAAAGCCCGCCCATGCGCCGATAAATCGCAATCAACCCAGGGTGGTAGTCACCACGGGCAAGTACCTTGCCGTCAGCCATCGTCGCAATTCTGACTTGGAGGTCAGCTGTGTACGCCGCCACTAGCGGCTTCTCCCGGGACCTATCAAGCTTGCGCGTGAAGGTTTCGTATGTTTCCACGAACGATTCCCCCGCGATCGCCTTGAGAGTCGCAAAAAACTCTTGAGTCTCTTCGTGAACAAGGTTCTTTCCGATGCGCCATGTGTTGTGAAGGGGGTGGCCGGGTTTCCGGAAGCAACGAGCCTTAAACCCACTCAGCACTCTGCCTAGCCCCTCCACATAGGCAAATGACAACCCATAGTCGAAGCCGTCGAAGACCGCGCATTTGAGAAGCTCCGCGCCGGTGACTGGTGAGCTGCGCCGCCTGAGCATGCAACTATGTCCCTTTTAATAATCATCACAGTAATACTATCGCAATTGTGATTAGATACGAACACCATTCCTTAGAGAGGCTTAGTTCAGCATGAACCAATCCTTCGAACTCTGCCTTTCAGCAAGACTCCAGTGGATCGACGTGGTTGTCTGCAGCGAAATTAGAGAGGGTGAGAAATACGTCGCCGCAGCTAGGCGCCGCGCATTTGAGACACTGGACTGTCTCGCTGAGCTGGAGGCAAATAGCTGCAACCCAGTTTATGGGGAGCGCGTCCCTCCTCTCCTTGTGGAGACCCCAGAACTTGCCGACCACTACCTCACTGCATTAGGTCAAGAGCGGGAGCTCGTGGAGGAACTCTATGCTGAAGAAGAGGCCCGCAGGCAAAAGGAACGATTGGAAACGGAAGTTGAGCGAGAGCGCTTGGCCAGACGCGCTCAAGCGTTGACCTGCATCGAAGCGGGTCGATGGTCTGAGCTCGACCTGCCCACTCCTGAAGATTTCCTGCAGCAACTCGCCGCAGGAGAAAGTGTTGATGCCCATGGGCACACCTTCAGTTACGACGAAGGTGATGACGTCATATGGATGGACAATCCATACAATTCACCAGGTGGGTTTAGTGGCACACCGACTTTGGTGATGTGCAGGGAGATTCTCACGCATATCGGCTGCGGAGGTATGTATGGGCCTGAGCCTTAAAAGAGGAGGCGAAACGTGAAAGTCTCAACCCAGCGGCAAAGTGCTGCCTACCTGCTGACGATTGAGCAGGCGATTGCAGCTGGATCCGTGCGAAAGGACACAGCTGGCAAACCCCAAACGACTGCGATCCCCGCGACGGCACTGGAGACCCTTGAACGACTGCGCGCCGGCGAAGACCCGACCGCTGGCATGTTCACAATCCGGGAACTGCTGATAGATCTTATTGAGCAATACCCAGCTCTGAGCGTGGTTGAGTTACCCCCAGCTCTCGCTACCGAAGTTACTTGATCTTGTTCTGACGCCTGAGGCTTGTCTCCAAAGCATTCAATGCCCAATCCGGACACGGGCGCGCACTCTTCAGTACGCTGGCCGCCAACCACGACCGGATACTCCGAATGCTGCAAGGTCGCTTTGTCTCCTCCGCGATGAAATCGGCGGCCTCTCCCTGGGTAATAGAGGCACGACTGATCAGGGATCTCAATGTGTCTTGGTTCGACATCCAACACCTCATAATGCACTTGTGCCTATTCTAACCCAGTTACTTCCTTCGTCCCAATCCACCTCAGGATGACCTTCCTGACATTGCTGATGGCACATAGTGCGCGGTGGCCACGCGCGGGGAACAGCTAGTCTAACGACCAATTATAGGCACTTGTGCCTATAGTAGACAATATGTGAAAGCGGACGCACGTTCCGCTACGACTGAAAAAAAAAGCTGACTCAGATACTCTGCTGCCCCCTCCGGGACCATGAGATAGAGCCTTCGATGCGTGCAGCGTTTTTCCGGCACCCCTCAATTCCGCTTTTAAACGGAAGACGACTATAGTCGGAACCGCTGAAAATCCCGGGCCTTCAAATGATCAAGCCGGGAACGCAAAATCCGCACGCACAACCAAGCCTTCGGAAAGGCCCTTCGTGAGTTCAGGAAAAACAGGTGCCTCACGCAGGAAACTCTGGCGTTCGAGGCCGGCTTGGATCGCACCTACATTTCTGTCCTGGAACTCGGTCGGCGTTCCCCAACGATCGACACGCTAATTTCCCTCTGCGAAGTGCTCGGCATCTCATTGGTCGAGCTGGCCGTACGAGCGCAAGACCTGGACGAATCTCAAAATGACCGAAATGACCATGGCCCAGGCCCTTGATCACTACAAGACAAGGGTTTCGATCCTGAAAAAAGGCTACGCCCAAGAGTGTTATCGCGTCGAGCAGCTCTCCAGATCGTTCTTAGGCCCAATGAACGCCCGGGCCGTCACCTCAGTAGACATCGCAACTTATCGCGATGAGCGCCTCCTCCAGAAGAACCAGAAAACCGGGAAGCTTCTGTCTCCAGCAACAGTTCGCCTTGAAATGTCGTTGCTTTCAAATCTCTTCGAGTTGGGCCGCATTGAATGGGGTATTTGTGACGACAATCCCGTACTGAAGGTTAGGAAGCCGAAAAGTCCGCCCGGGCGTGAACGGCGGCTCACCGCACGGGAAGAGCGCCTGATCTTACGGTACGCCCACAACCATGGTAATGACTCCCTCTACTCCATCATCGTCGTAGCACTTGAAACCGCGATGCGCCAGGGAGAGATCCTTGGTCTGCGCTGGGAGAATATCAACCTCAAGGCACGAGTAGCTCACCTCCCAGATACTAAAAACGGTACGCGACGTGACGTACCGCTATCATTGAAGGCGCGTGATGCCATCATCCGAATGGGCGTCGAAAATACAGGCCAAGTCTTCAAGTACGGGTCCCAGGGACTCAAATCGACCTGGCGAGTGATGCTTCAACGCCTGGCGATCGTGGACCTCCACTTCCATGATTTGCGTCATGAAGCGATCAGTAGGCTATTTGAGTTGGGCACGCTGGACATGATGGAGGTCGCAGCTATCAGCGGCCACAAATCTCTCAGCATGCTTAAACGATATACCCACCTGAAGGCTCAGCGACTCGTCAAAAAACTGGAAGGCGGGAAGAGCAAAGGCCGGCAGGTAGTTATCAACCATCTAATCCCCTACCCCGCAATACTTCTTCAAAGTGAAGACCATGTGACGGTCCGCTTCCTTGATTTCGAAGAGCCAGTGATCACCGGTGCGTGCAAGAACACAACGCTTGCAGCTGCCCAGGACCGTTTGTTGCGACGCCTGATGACCGCTCTAAGGGACGCAACCCCTATTCCGGCACCAGACCAGTACCTTGAACTGATCGAGGAGGCCAGTGTGGTCATGATTGACCCTTTAGCTGCGGCCTGAACAACCAAAATTTTCGATAAAGTATTAGAGATCTGGAGCCATAAACCACTTGAAAGGTACGGCCTGATTGGAGCGACAAAAAAAAGCCTTGTCGGGGAGGGCCTTTTTTTTGAGGTGCGTTTTGCCAATCCGGTGTGTGGAAAAAAGTAGGCTCTGGAAATTTTAAAGGCACCTATATAACTGGAACGTATGATGGTGGCTGTTGGCAGGCAACCCGTTCAGGAAGCTGTATGTCCTGGGCTCAACTGGTTACTTGACCGGGCTTGGCAGTCGTTGGCTTTTAGTTGTTACGAAGTTAACTAGATTGCCAATCCGGTCTTTGGAAAGCGATCACCTCAACTACCTGGGGGGGGTCCTTCATGACCGCTTCCTGGGCTGGTGGTGGTTGTGCATCGGGCAATCCGTTCACTGGTGGCTGTAGTTGTCCAGTCGGCTATTCTGTTTCTCAATCGTTTGCGATCGCTGTCGGCGGATGTAGCCCTTGCGCTTCGTACAATTGCTTTAAACCCTAAGATATAGCCTTGCCAATCCGGTCTGTGGAAGGGGCTGGCGTTAAGCTTGGAGCGACTTGGTCATTAACTAACTATCCAGGACAAGGCTGGGTTCCTATGAACTGCCCTGATGGATATGTAATGACAGGAATGACGGCGCCCATGGAAGACTACAAGATCATCTATTGTCGGCAGCTTTATTGACTGCTTTGCCAATCCGGTCTGTGGAAAGCGCCAGGGGGTTGGGAGAACAAAATTACGCAAGGCTCCTGCTCAGGAGCTACTTGCTTCTTGGGGGATCTTACTTGGAAAGTGTGTTCCGTAACTGGAGCATCAGCCATTGGACAAGCAGAAACCGGGTACATTTTTCAAAACGCATCGGGTTGGTATATGGCCGCATCCCACTTAAATTGGGCTGGACTGTTCTATTGGACCTGTTTTAAGTAGCAGATTACATTGTCAACATGAAGAAAACACACTTAACGATTACTTAGTCTCTACTTCCTTCCAATTGCTATCCAATCAAAATTACTAACAGCCACCCCGTCATTTGCTGCACCACACCCGATCGGGCTTGCACCGCCGTATAGGCGGAATCCACTGCGAGTAACTTCTGCAACTTGATGACCGAACCAATCAAGTTGATTCGCATTGCAGGTTGTTAGCGGAAAGGGAACGCCGATAGAGATAAGAATATTAGGTGGATAGGTGAACTGCTCAGGGAAGACTATGTACGTAGATGGGAGTCCCGCACAAATTCGTTGCCCAAAGTCCGCCCATACAGTGCACTGAGAGGTCTGCGCAGAGCCAGTTTGAGTCAAAACTTTCTCTACTCCCATCCAAAGACCGGATTGGCAAAACAGTCAACAGTCAATTGCAGGAGATGATATAGCTACAGACACCTCCGACATTAAATGCTCCTTTATCATAAAAACCGCAGCTAACAATACGATTTGAATCGGCGTAAGCGTAATTGCCTCCTGCGTAGTTTGGCCGAGAAGCTGGGTGTGGATTCGCGGCGTCCGATGCCGACCAAGTGCAACTACTTGCAATACTCCCAAAAGGAAGAGGTATTTGTTGGCCATGCGAAATAAAGCCAGTAAAAACCTTCCCGCCACCGTTAGAGCGCCACAGACCGGATTGGCAAGGCTGTGAAGTAGCTTGCGTTTACTAAGGCTTACTGCATGAATATGATAAGCAAGGATTGCAACCGCCAATTGCTATGCCGCCAATTAGGTTCGGCACCAATCCAGTCGGGCAACTGTAGCCGCCAGTGATCCTATTTTTGTACTGGTTTGGGATACCGGTCATAAAGCCAGTCCCAAGGCCAGCAACGTCTGCTCCTGTCGATTTCCAAAGACCGGATTGGCAATCTAGTTAACTTCGTAACAACTAATAATTGTGGAGTCCCACGGTGACGACTGCCAAGCCTGGCCGGTCAAGTAACCAGTTGAGCCCGCAGGACATTTACAGCTTCCTGTGAACGGGTTGCCTTGCCAACAGCCACCATCATACGTTCCAGTTATATAGGTGCCTTTAAAATTTCCAGAGCCTACTTTTTTCCACACACCGGATTGGCAAGAAAGTAGCAGACCCGCCGTGTTGAAGCCGGTTGCCCCAGGGCCAGGACAAGCAGTCCCTTCGGTCACGTAGCCAATGGTCATAGTGGGTGGCGTTGCAGTTGCAGCGAGCAGATCCGCTGCTTGAGTCGCGAAGGAAAAGGCCGAGAGGACTAATAGGCTGGTCAGCTTCAGCATGGCAGGTGCACCTGTATGTATTTGCAGTCAAACGCGATTGCACTGGCAAAAGAATAACATTGACTTTATGAGATGTCACCAAAACTACTATGATTGCCTGCTATATATTCACGATGTACTATCACAATTGCGTTAACACAAATTCTACTCTTTTGAAGGACACGCATGGAAATTCTTCAGGAAGACCTGTTCATCAAGGCAGAAACAGCGCTGAGAGACGGCACGGCCGTCATTGCAAAAATCGGCAATTGTCCGAAGCTCGCACCCTCGCAGCGCGATCGCCTGGTCAATGGAGTCACCAGGTTGATTGATAGGATCGCCCTCTCGGCACGCTTGGCTATTGAGGCACGCAATGCCGGCGACTTCGGCTGCCTGGCAGCAGCGTCTTCAATTCTTGTCCGTCACTTGTCACTGGCCGGAGAATCATTGCCGGCTATTGAGAGACGCATTACTGGGGGTTCAGTCCATGCATAAAATGACCAACCAAATTCAATGCGGTGACCTGGCCATGGCGCTGGAGGAAGGGCTCGCAGCGATCGATATAGACCTGGGCTCGGCGTCCGACCTGGCGGTTACCTATCGCACGGGCGCCCCTACCCTTTCCGACTTGAAAAAGGCCTTCAGCGCTGGAGACGAATCATTTCAACACGCACTCTCGGCGCGCGGCCTTCATGAGCGCTTCTCATTTTCCGACGACGAAGAACTCCTGGAATCCGCATCCCAGAACGCCTTCTCCAGCGGCTATACATCGCCAGAGCGCTGGGAGAAAGGCGTCCGCCCCAGCCCTCCACTGCTGTTGAAGGAAATCCCCTATCTGCTGAAGGCCTGGAATGACGGGTGGGCTGAAGCCGAGCTTGACAGGACGGAGATCGATGCTCAGCGTGAGGAACAGGAATGGAGGTCGAGGCGAGATACGCTCATTGACTCAAATGCTGGGATTAGGCCGCCTCCCGAGACGCCGGACTGGGAACCAGCCTTAACACAGTGAAAGCAAGCGGACAGACTGGACAGTCTGTCCGCGAGGAACAAGCGTAGCAACGGCAAGCATTGCGAGCCCCTTCATTCCCCGGAATATCCAACCACACCCTTCCGAGGCCATTCACAGAGTTGTGCCAAGGATGCGTCAGCAACGAGCGGGGTCAGTGGCTCACCGAGACCGAGCGAGGCCTGGGCCCCCCAGCGCTCTTCTACATACCGGATGGACGAAGTAGTCTGCTCTCGACACTTGCGAACAGCGGTCGTCAACCAGCCTTGCCACCGCTCAAAATCCACGAAGTGGGAGGATTGATTAGGCAGAGTGAGCAAGTACCGTGTAAGCAGGCCTTGCTGTCCTGGCCACGGACTCAGCACAAACGAAACCGCCGGGGCGGGCGCCGAGTCCACCCTAGGAGACCCGGCTGAAATGACATGGATGGCAACCACATCTTCGGGCACCTCCACCAACCCACCACCTGCAGCGATAAAACCCTCATCCATCAAAAGGACCGTCCTCCTTTTGAAATGATGCTCGCCGAGACAGGGGAATCCAGGAACCGAATCATCAAAACGACTGACCCTGCCCGGAAAATCCGCTGTGAGTAGATCCCAGGTGGGCTCTACCTGGGACCTTCCATCAACATCTAATCCGGTGCACCACAGGAGCCTTTCGACCTCGATCGCCAGAGCAAGGTGTAGCGCTTGAAGCACAAGCTGCAATGTCTCAACTCCCCCACCTCCCAGAACCAGGCCGAGGTTGCGCTTTCTCGTCAGAGAAACACCGACCAGTCGATCAACACCCACAGGAAATGGGATTTCAGCCACTGGAAAGTCCGTAAACGGGTCAGAGAAAGCACCAGTCATTTGCCTTACCCTACCAGGGGTTGAAATGGGGATCACCGGGGTGAATTGCGGCGTCCAGGACGTGGGCCATACTCTCCCGCGGCGCCGATCTCCGACACAACCATCGCAGCGAGTAAGTTGCTGCTGCTCAATTCGCCGTCATCCGACATGACACCGTCGATTACACCAGAGCCAACAACCTCTTCCAGCGCCTCCGCAAGGAGCTCGACACCCAAAACCAATGGATTCAGTTCACTCAGGACACGATAATTCGCTTCGTCATGGATCCGAGCCTCAACTTGACCCTGATGATCATGCCCGCCTGCAGCCTTAGCCAAACGCTTGCGTGGGCCCGGTCTAGGGGGCATCAACTGACGACGCATCACTTCAATTCGCTGCGCAAAAGGCAGGCGCATCAACACCAGGTGAGGGTAAGCCTCGATAAGGAAGGCGTTGGGTTTTGACAACAGATCACTAAGCTGTTCCGACGCACTTTTGACTGGCTTCAAGTAAGGTCGCATCCAGAATTCCTCTTGATTGACCACAATATTATAGCCTAAACGCCAATAAATTCTTATCTTTTACTATTGGCATTGCGTAGGAAACTACGAGCGTAATTGCAAAGCGACAGCTGAGGTGAGGCACGCGATCGCTGTGAACTTGCAGCGCTTGAAAAAAACTGCGTACTTCTGCTCGTTGTCTCTCTCATCATAATGATCGACGATACCCGCGAAACACGCGAGCGCGCCTGAGAGAATTCCGACGACCCCGAGAACGAGGCTCAACCCATCACGCAGGTAAATTCCGTCCTGGCGACCTGGAAGGTACAGTTCGCCAGATACGTAACCACCAAGCCCCCAGCAAGCTAGAGATACCCCGATCACCAGAAGTACAACTCGCTCAATCGGTGCGTATTTTTTCGGAACGAACTTCATGATTCCCCTTTTGGCAGTCACCGGCCCAGCGTTAGTTCAATAAGTTGATCCCTGGTCGACGCACCGGGAGGTATCTTAGCGGCACCGGCGTGTCGCTCGATCAACGCCTTGCTTTTATCGCTCAACCGAATCGGAAGCGTCATAAGCAGGCTCGCATCCAATTGCCACGGGCGGTCGCTTCGCCTGTTAAAAACTGTCACCGCTTCTCGCAGATGTGTTTTTAATTCCTCCGCAGACCACCTATTGATACGCATCAAATGGCCCGCAGCGCGCTCATAATGGCCACGGGCCTGAGCCAGGCCAATATGCGTGGCCTCATGGCAATCCGGACATAGCGCTTCAAGGCCGATGAGTTTTTGAATCCCTGTGGCCTCATCAAATAACCAACGCTCATGGCACTCGACCGGCCATTTGGGCCCTCGCCCTTCACAAATCTCACAGCAGTAACCGGCTCGCTTGGCGGTGTAGGCTGCGCAGGATTTCCATTCACCAGGAGACAGTTCAGCCCTTAAATTTGAGAACCATGCCGAGGTTGGCACCAAGTCGACATACAAATAAAAGCTGCCTGCACGTTGCTTCTTTGAGGACGCAGCTACCCTCGGCGCCGGAACCGGCAGTTCGAAACCATAGGGGTCGTCGACAGGCTTGCGCATAGCCAACACTCACAATAGAAATGTGTAGATTTATTCTATTGTAATTGCTCTAGCAAGTCATTAGCCTTGCAAGCAGCCTATTTCTAAATTTTATCAACGACCCCAGTGTGCGGTTTATGAAAAAGCACCCCGATATTCATGACGCACTCCAGTCCAGTATCAGAGCGTACAAAACGTGCCTGCAGGAACTGCAGAAGAAGATAACGCCCGGCGCAGGAGCAGTCGCCCCACCGCTGACCCATTCATGTCCTATCGAGCAACTTAAAACAGACACCTTTGAGACGCTCAGTGAAACCCTCTACCACCTGGGTTTAGCCTCAGTTGATTGGATCTCCTCCAGACCCGAGCTCGGAATGCTCAGGGGCGTCATTCAGCCGGCATTCTCGGCGGCCAGCCAATACCGCCAGATGAACATCGACGGCATCGACATCAAGCCGACCGACGCGCCTTTTGTGAGCGGTCTAGCCTGCCGACTGAACATCGACCCTAAAAAAATCTATCAAGAAACCGGGGCGCAAGTTTCTGCCCTGGAGTTGGCTTTTTGGGCTATCACCGAAAAGTCCTCGGAACCACCAATCGAATTCTGAACGCAGCCAACGGAGGTCAGTCGTGCTGACTCGAAGAAACTTTATCCAGTTCTCATTGGGTGCATCAGCGGCATTGGCCTTTCCAGAGATCGGGAGCGCTGCCGGTCCTGACTGGCGCGCCCAGGCGCTGAATCGCGACCGTAACTTGAGCCTCATCCGTCCGGACAGCAAAGAAAAAGCCACACTTTGTTATTGGACGCAGCGAGGGGGCTGGAATGTAGATGGTTACCGCCAAGCGTGCTGGCTTCTGCGCGATGTGAAGTACAGCGCCGCGGTCAACATGGACACCGGATTGCTCGACACCCTCTTCATTATGCAGATGTGGCTGGCAACCTATGGCCAGAAACACGATATTCACGTCCTTTCCGGGTATCGGACAGCGCACCACAATTCCACGCTGGAAGGTGCTGCCAAGAACTCGATGCACCTTTATGGACGCGCCTCCGACATCTATATGCCTGGCGTGTCCCCCGTGCTGCTGGCCAACATGGGGAAAATGCTCGGACTGGGTGGCGTGGGCCTCTACGCAAAACGCGGATTCATTCACGTCGACAAAGGTTCCGTGCGGAGCTGGTCAAGCTAGGCCCGCATAACTATGCGAATCCATGCCAAACAATTATTGTCGACGGCAAGTTACGCTTCTTAATCCCTCGTTTTCACCACCAATTACTCCAGCCCAAAAAAAAGCCCCTCGCTCATGAGGGGCTTCGCCTGTCTGCACAGTTATTTACGCATTCACAGCTTCCTGCAGACTTTTCCCTGGCTTGAAGCTCGGATTGCGGCTCGCCTGGATATCCATGGCCTGGCCGTTTTGCGGGTTGCGCCCGATTCGCGCGGCACGATGCTTAACGGAAAAAGTACCAAAGCCAATGATCGACACGCTTTCACCGCGCTTCAACGCCTCTGAGATCGACTCCAGAACTGACGCGAGCGCGCGCCCAGCATCCGCTTTGGACAGTTTCGTCGATGCTGCAACGACGTCGACAATATCCGATTTGGTCATAAAAACGCCCTGTGTGAGAAAACAATTATGAATTGATAAATTTATTCTGACGCAATTGCAAAATAAATCAATACTCGATTATTTCTAACGATTATTATAATTACAAGCCCGGGTGAGACTTGATGTCATTTTATGTCTTATAATTCGCATCTGTTTACTATTGCACTCTCGCGAGAGAACCCTATGACCTTCTCAGTCAAATGCTTGTTGAGCATCAACCCGGGCAAAGAGCTCAATGATCCCACCGCCGATACATTTACCAACCTCACAACAGCCCTGAATGTGGCCCAGGCACGCGCGATTGAATTTCGGGGTGGGGTGATTACCACCGTGGTGGATAACCTGGTCGCAGGCCACATGGGCGACACCGGCGAAATTATTCGTTTCGAGGAAATGGACGGCCAAGCCGGCGTGATCACTCCGTTACGCGCAGGCTACGAACACGCCCTTCTGCAGGAAACACCTCAAGAGTTGAGGGAATATCGAGTCAACCTTTACACCACGGCTCGCGTGGCCACATCAGGCATTTGGGCGACGTCACCACAAGAGGCCGCCCTCAAAGCCGAGTGCACAATCGACCTACACCGCTTGCTAACCCGGCGAATGACTCACGAGCAGCATCACGGGGTCACCATTGAGGAGGTGAGCTGGGACGAGTCACCGGCGCACAGTTTTTATATTGAAGGTTCAGCAATGGACTTCTCCGGGGAGGGCATCACCTTGAACCACCGCTCAGACCTAAAACCCGTTCAACTTTATGTTCCGTTCAAAACCAAACTGCCGCCTGAATCAGCTCCGGATACCGTCGCGACAGTAATCCCGTTGACGAGCGTTTTGTTGCACGAAATTTCTGTACTGCGGGACATGATAGCCAGCCCTGACTCGCGCACAACGAAGGTCGACATGTCCGTTGAGGACATCGAATCCGCCTATGGAGAGCCACTCATTCACTCCACAATCATCGTGACCGGTGACGGAATTCGAATCGATGGCATCCTCGGCGTCTCCGGTCATGCTGTAGTCAGTCCACTCATTCCTCACACAGAGATTGCTCACGCAATGGATTGGGGAGTTTTCCCAGTTGCCCCCCTATCCACCGCGGACTTGGTGAACCTGCCTTATGAAAGTGCGGAGCCTGGTTACACCCTTGACAGCTTTGAGCCATGAGGAAACGCATCTGCGAATCGAGCAACTCCGTAGTGCTACAGGCTTTCCACGGCGCGAAACAACACCACAGCGCGCTTAAGCCCTCACTTCGCGGGACATTTGGTTCGGGGATATACCTGGCTGATGATTTTGCCGCGCAACAGTATGCCGGCGAGGAGGGGGTGGTCCTGGCCACTCAGGTCACCCTTCACGCCCCTTACTACTATCGAGCAACCTTCGAACACGATGTCGATCTCGATTCGCCCGCCGTGGACCTGGTCCGCCAGCTGTTCTCTTGGAGCACGGCAGAAAGCCTTTTGCAGTCAGCCATGGCTACAGACGCGGGGTTTGGCAGGGAAATCCAAGTGGCGCTTGAGGAAAGAGATTTCGACGGACTTATTGTCGAATACCAGGACGGCTCGAAGGAAATTGTCGCTTACAACTCAGGCCAGGTTCTGGTCATGACGCCACAACCTGATGACACCCTGACCCCTGAGGCCTGCTGAACCTATTATTTGCAGAGCTGCTTCACTTCCAGTCGGCCACACGCATTGTTGACTGCCACTTGCTTCCACCCAGTACCAGCAACATAGATCCAGAGTTGAGGCGTAAAAGTTGTTGCTGTGTTTGTCGCGGTCACATTGAAACCCTGAATATTGCTTGCAGTCCCGCTATCACAGACTGTAACAGGGGTCGCGTACACCTCCAGGACCGCCGGCGGCGTACACGCTTTTTTAGCGATGGCGACGCCCGTGTTGCTGATTGAGAAATCAACATCAACCCCACCGGCCATCAAGAGAACGGGCGGCGTGGAAACCGTGTCATTGGTCATGTTGGGAGTCGAGCCTGCGTCGTAGCGCGAGAAAGCGCTCGCGCCGGCACCACCACTCAGGCCAATACTCCCCGAATAGAAACCAACTGACGCCGGGTCGTTCCACTGCCAATCAAGAGGGGCAGCAAAGGCCAGCACCGGAGTCGAAAGCACGAACGCGACCAGTGCAAACGTTGATTTTATAAGCCGCATATTTATTACCTGATAGTTTATCTTCGGATATACGTCATTGTG
Source organism: Pseudomonas sp. GXZC (assembly GCF_026967615.1). NCBI lineage: Bacteria > Pseudomonadati > Pseudomonadota > Gammaproteobacteria > Pseudomonadales > Pseudomonadaceae > Pseudomonas > Pseudomonas sp. GXZC. The sequence continues at coordinate 16,578 of NZ_CP114116.1, read as the reverse complement.
AGTTTAACGCTAAAAGCCCTTTCAGTCAGTCCGAATAAAGCGGAAATCTCGCGGAAACCCAAGCGCTTGTGAATCGACAAAAGCAGCACGCTGTTCGTACCAGACTCTTTCGTCCTGGTAGATGGTCCTGATCTCGCTCTCCACCTCGCTACAACTTCTCAAAGGAGGCAAAGCTACGACCTTGTTGACTACCCTCATGCTCAGATCAAGCGCGTCCTGGGCGTGAATCCGCTCGTGAGTTGCCACACCATTGGCGTACTGGCGCCAGAGGTTCATCTCCCCTTCTCTCAGGCTCGCCCCCACCAATTCCGGCACAATGACAACGACCTCAACCGTCAGCGAAAAATGGGATGGCCAGCAACTGGATTCGTCACTCACCACGTCATATCGCCAGTCCCAAGTTGAATTGGTGATGCCGTAGGCTGTTTCACCTTTCACATCAAGTGGGGAGGTGGACAGTGATCGCATCACCTCCTGCCACGAGCTCCCTGAAACGGGGTATGTTTTGAATGACTGCTTGATCGTGAGCTCTCCGCGATCGCCGACCTGCACCTGGGACGTCGGCACAGTCCCCCGATCAATCAACACGACATCATCTGCCCACCCCCCTGCAGGAGCAGCGAGTAAAAAAAGGCCTGCAAGCAGGCCTCTTTTTCTGGTGCATGACCTCACAGAATCGAACCGCGTGCAGCAACTGCCTGTGACGTCTTTGGCAAATAGGAAATGGCTTTGCCGGCGACCGCATCAAACTCCCGAGATAACCAGCCAGGCGTGCCGTCAGAGACGGCTTCAGCGGTATTTGAGCCAATTACGTTCAACCCGAGATCAATAGCATCCAGGGAGCCCGCCGGGAAACGAGTGCCCAAATGAGCAATTTCTTGCGCAGCAATTTTCGCGCTTCCACCGAGCGCCTTAGCCACATTCCCCACCACCGGAACCATACCGATCGCAGCTGACGCGTAGTCGTAATTGTTCATTTCAGACCCATCAAGATTCTTGCCGCTTAGCAGCATGCCCATGCTAACGATGTTGCCAACGACCGGCAGGGAGGTGACCAGGTCCTGAGTGAGTTTCGACTTGAACACACTTTTTGCGAACGCCATGAAGGCCGGGTTGGGATTAGTGAAAGCGGCAAATGACTTATCCATCGCCAATTTTTCAAGATCGCCCTTCAGCGCATTTTTGATCGCGTCATCTGAGCCGGTGTGCTCGACTCGTGCAGCAGGAGCGGTGTCGGACAGAGCCCAGTTAGCGAGCCCCACTGGCTGGGTGTCGGACCTGGCATTCGCGATGTATTCCGCGGGACGCAGATTAAATGCTGAGCTGGAATGGTTTGTCACTTTGAACTGCCCAGACAACTGGCCACTCGATATCGTCTGGGCGGCAACTCCAGGTGCAAGCAAGCTGTATTGGCTCAACGCATCAGCGTTTTCCACAAGGGTCCGTTCCGATGGCGCACCAGCCCAGTTGCTGAGCCCACCGCGAGGGCTGCCGGATCGCTGAGTACCTGAGGACTCGTGAGAAGTTTGGGGATATCGACGAATTGCTGGAGGCTGCGTGCAGCCTTTGCGACTTCACCATTTCCAAAGCCAGACCCCAAACCGGCAGATTTGACGGCGCCACTAATCAAGCCATTAAGGCCCTGTCCGCTCAACAGACCTGTCAGGGCCGGCTGGGACGTATTCAAATAGTTGGCTGACTGAATTTTGGCTTCGAGCTCAACAGGTGAAAGCCCGGCGCTGTAAAGTACCTGACGCTGCTTCGCAGTCATCGAGCTGGCCACCTTCGGATTCAGTTCACCGTCATTCAACCCCTGCAGAGCCCAGAGTGCTACTTGCTTGTCAGCCTGGTCACCTCGGTAGACACGGGTAGGAGTCGGTTCTCCCAGCCGGCCTTGCTGCATCACCTTGCGATACACGCCGGCGTAGGCCGGCGACCAGACGTCGTTTACCCCGATCAATTGCATCCCCTCCCCCAGGTATGGACGATCAGGACCGGCTTTCATGCAGTAACCGTTGAAGTTCAGGGTAACTGTTTGCCCTGGCTGAATTTGGTAGCTCGCCTGGATCCGTTGCTGACTTACGGCGGTTTTCCTGGTGCTGACACCTGCTTCAATTTGATCCACATACGAAAGCAAGTCCGTCAGCGCGGACGAAAATTCCACAAACTGTTCCTGTGAGTATTGGTTGCCGGTGGCCTTGATCACATCCCGAGCAGAGTGGAACCGGGCAAGACGGCGTTGATACTCGGGCTGCGCATACCCGATGACGCCCGTGGAGGTGCTTGTGAAAATCGAACGCGCGGCACGAGATGAAGCCTGATCTTGCGCACTCATCTGCCCTTTATAGGCATGCTCAGTTTTCGAGAAAACACCACCAAAGCCAGACGGAAGCTGACCTGGGGCAGCGCAGCCGGCCAGCTGCAGCGCAATCAGCGTCATGGCCAGACGCCGATATGCAGACCCGCTTTTCGATTCCATAACCTTGCTCCGGTGATTTGACTGAGCTGATCCAGCCCGATGCTGAACCATTGCGACACAAACTATATGAATGTTATATTTCCATATACGCTTTAGCAAATCAATTGACTGATTGCAGAATGCAATCTGAGGAGGCTCCTTGGTCAAGAAAAACACCACTATGTTGATGCTCGCTTGCGCACTCACCGGCGTCACAAACTGCGCAGTGGCGAACGACAATCCGGATCCGGGTTTGAACTGCGGTACTCCAGCCGATTACAAATGGCTGACTGCCGCCCTGGGCAAATCGACTGGGCAACCGGCGAGCATTCAGGCAGTCGCTTCGGCCAATGCGCTGTCATTGTGCGAAGTGCGCCTGGACAGCGGCAACTTGGTCTATAGCCGACCTGGCGACAAAACAATCATGGTTGGCCGCCTTTATGAGGTATCCAACGAATCCATAGTCGACCTGACGCAATTCTCCCTGGAAGCGGCTAACCAGTCCTTGCTCAAAACCATCAGCAAAGACGACTACGTTGCCTACTCGCCAAACCAGTCAGCCAAGGCTTTCATCTACGTCATGACAGACGTTGATTGTGCTTACTGCCGCAAGCTTCACAAAGAAATCCCCGACCTGAATAAAGCAGGTATTGAGGTTCGATATCTGCCGTACGTTCGCAGCGGCCGGCAGGGATCCGCCTGGGACACCATGAGCAACATTTGGTGCTCCGCCGGCGACAGAAAGTCACTGCTGGACGAGGCAATGGCAGGTAAGAAGCTAGAAAGGCAGGAGTGTGGTGAACCTGTTCTTGATCGCTACCAGGACGTCGGCCGACAGACACAGCTCCAAGGCACTCCGCACATTCTTTTCAGTGACGGCCGCTCCCAATCTGGTAGTTCCACTGATCTTGTATCCAAGGTGCTTAAAAGCGCTTCAAATCTTAAAGAAAATACTCAAGATAAGTGATCGATATATAATCCAATGGCTGCGCATCAGCCATTGGACTTAATTACAAAATAACATATCTAATTGCTATCTTCGTAGTCATCGACTGGCAATACCGCAAGACGCACCTTGAATTGCTTAGCGTTACTATTGGGGATCGCTGAAATCATACCCTCAACGCCTCAGTGAGGTTGCCTGTACTTATAGATGCGCAAAACACCTCATCGCCACTGCACCAATCGCGCATTGCTGTTGGATATTGGTGCGCTCCGGGTGAAGCCATTTCTATTTTCGGAAATTCTTCAAGGTTGGGATATGAGTCAATGCCCAACTCACTAAAAGAAAAGTCGCGAGCCTTGAACTTTTCGATAATGGATGGTGCTTTAACCGCCAACCCGCCGAGCAATATCGAGATAACCGTTAAAGAGGCCCATACTCTCCAAGTGGACCGTCTTCCACCTTCATTGCTGTGGATTTGGGGGGCGGCTCGAACTGGCTCAACTGAAGGCCGTAAAAATGGAGGCAAATTATCTGAATGAGCCAGATAGAGACCTTTCCGTTCGAGTGCAGCTAAAATACCGTCGACCCAGAGAATTGCATCACCGTCAGGCCTGAGCCTGGAAATACGCTCGCGGATTTCCGAAACTGACTGAGTTGGCGAGACATGTCGTGCACGAGCAAGCATGACAAGTTCACCTAATTCCATTTTCGTCGCGATCTTGAGATGAACTTTGTATAACTCGTCATCTGCACTTTTATGGCAAAACCTATATCCTCGATCAAACAATTCTGTTTCAAACGCCTCTAACATCTTCTCATACCAAGTGACATTCATATCACTGTGAACCGCTGAGGCATATTGTGTAATCGAACCAATAAGCTCATTGGTTCGCAAGATAGAAGCAAAATCGAGTTCGCTCATCGGGGTTATCTCGGAAATAAAAGTTTAATAGCATTAAATGATATTTAAGCCTCTAAGAGCCAACGCTGTTTGGAGGGATGACCACCCACTTCCAGTCATTGCGCGTTTCGCCATGCGTTTTTAACTGAACGAGCATCGACCTTTTAGGCCGAATCCACTTAAGTGCATCTTCCGTCAATCGCATCTTGGTCGCTGAGCTGCGCCAGAACATCTCGTCAATGCCCAGTACCACTTTGGTGGCCACGGAGGCGATAAAATCATCGGGGAAGTGCGTGAGGGACTGACTGGCGCAAATCATCGCAATACCGAACTTCCTCGCCTCTTTGGCGATGGTGTTTATGATGTTGTCTTCGTCGTCATCGGCATAGATGTGCGCCTCGTCCAGCATCAACACATCTAAGATGCTCTTCTGCTCGCCGCGCTGGACGGCCTGGAGAAAGAGCTCCTCTAACCTGAACAATACGAAAAGCTTTCGCTCATCCATCGAGAGGGGCTTGATGTTGTAGCGCCACACCCTGGCGTCAGGATCAAACGGCGGCGGAGTGGCTTTGAAGATGCCAATGCCGTCAAGATTTTCCAAGCGATCAACCACGGACTTAAGCACCTCGGTGCTGTCGTACTTCATGACGCTTTCGAGCTCGCGCCCGGTGACGATCGAATTAGCGTACGCAGTGTAGGCCTCAATCGCTTTGGCTTTGGCTTTCTCCAGGTCGGCCTGCAGCTTTTCATCTTCGAAAGCTTTCTCACCCCGGCGCAACGCCTCCAGCAGTTTCCGCTGGTACGCAGCGGCTGCTTTGTTGGACAACTCAAGGTTGGTAATAGCAGTCATCCCAGTGCCGAGGAACAACTGTTGAAGGACGTTACGAGCCATCCGCAAAACATCACTGATCGAGGGGTGTGATCGATCAGTCATTTTGGGAGACCAGCGTGTAATCGCGCCCTGGTATTCGCCCGATGGAATAAACCAACTTTTTAGGTTGCCATCCCAGCGAGCCCCTAAGGCCTTGGCATCGTCTTTTTCGTCGATCGGAACGTCGATGTAAAACCGGTTATCCCCGCCTTCCGACATCAGCTGGCCCACGGAATCGTCAACCAACCAAGTGGATGGCTCGTACTGGTTGAAACCGTGCTTGGCGTACACGTCGTGCAAAATATTGCGCAGCGCAGCTTCCTGCTTAGGGGCCAATGCACGCATCACACGATTGACGGTCTTGATGAAACCCTGAACACGCTTGCGCACACCACCGTAATCCGGATCCGGATTAACCCGAAGGGATTCATCCCCACTGGGTCTGCTCACTAAACAGCACCAGGGAAGCATCGGGGATATCAATGTCCCCATGCACATCGAAAACGTGGAAGCGCGGGAGCGGTTCATTGGCCGCGGCGGCAGAGTCGGTCATCTGCCGGATCATCTTGCGAAGTTGGAAGGTTTTACCAGCTCCACTCATTCCGACCAGCAAAACGTGTCCGTTAATGGCCTGACTTGTGTCGAGGCAAACCTCAACCTGTTTTTGCGCTTTCAAAGCCGCGGCATCGAGACCCCAGGAAACTCTCATCGGTCACCCCTTGGTTAAAAAAATGCCCGCCGAAGGGCAGGCTCAAGGGTGTACTTCGATATTGCTGACCAGGCACAGGTAACGGAAGGGGAACGTCATATGCCTTACAACAAATGCAAAATACACGATGAAGACTTTATACTATCGAAATCTCTAAAGCAAACAACGTCGCGACCCTAACACCAATTAGAAATTGAACTGATACTCTGTCGATTCTGACTCCTGGACCATTGGAGCTGGCAGCGAGACCACATCATCAGCAAAGCCAGGAATTTCTTCGTATACAGCTTCGGGGATGAGCTCGGGACCGCCAAAACCCTGCACCTCATCTATTTCATTCGCCACAATGCCGACGTCATCAAACCCGGGCATGTCGTCAAGATGGCCTGTGATTACTTCATGCCCATCCGCACCCGCTGGAATTAGGGCAGGCGCCACAAAGTGACTATCGCATTTGGCATCCTCAAAAACGCCACGAAGGTCATCCGACGGGCTGCGCAGATCACGCGTATCAGCTCTGCTCTCGGTGACATCGAGAGCTGCGTGTATAAGCTCATCCGCCTTGGCATTCAGTTTGGACACGATCTCCACCACCGAACCATTTAAGTCATCCAACACCTTGCGGCGCAGGTCGGTGCGCAGGTCGTATTCATTTACACCGGTGGCCATTGCGATACCGACAACCAGCGTCTGCTCACCCGCCTCCGTCAAAATCGGCCCGGCCTCATTGGCCTTGAATTGCACGTAGACGTACCCTGCAGGAGGACTGCTCTCGACCGCCGAAAAATTTCGTACAATCAGTCCCATGCCATCGTCTGCCCACCCTGAACGCTGTAGTTCAGATTCGATCGCATCAAATCGACCGCGGCTGGTCGACTTTCCAACATCGGGAACCGCAACCGTCAGCGCAAGCGACTCAACAAAATTAAGTACCTGGTCATCAAGCGACACGCCGTCACCAGGAGCATTCGCGCTCAACCAGACCTCAATTTCCGCCTGCTCGGCAGAAAGAGTTGAGTCTTCAGACTCCAAGCGAGCAATCTCCGCCTGGATCACAGCCAGTTGCTGCGCCGCAGTAGCGATACTGTCGGCCAAGCTGTGTCGCTTACCGATTACCCCGACAGTTGCTCCTGAGCAGTTTCAATTTTGGCGTGCTTGCGGAACAGTTCGGTAAGAGCCGTTGCTCCGGTTTGCGCCTGGGTTTCTTCTGGCGTACTCAATGGAGGATCCTCAAGCTATCAAAACTGAAATTCATATTCGGGTGCCGGTTCAGGCTCTGCCGCCAACTCCACCAATTCGGCAATGGTCAGATCCGCGGTCAGTGGCGGCAGGTCCTGGGTTGATGCGCCTGTCGCTCCAACCTTCACAACATATTCAGACAAGGAGTCCACCATCGGATGATTGCCGTCCCCGTAGAACCACGTTCTCGCCGCCCGTATCGCTGCAGGGTCCATCTCCGTAAGGAAGCGGCTGGTGATGTTTGCCGACTCCTCAGGCGTACGAGACTCTTTGGGGTTGACCGGGATCTTCCAACGATTTGCCAGCGCGAGATCATTCGGCGCGACCAGGATCAATTTTTCTTTCACCCGGGTATACGCCACATAGGCTAAGCGTCGCTCGGACTCCATATCGACTGGACGGTCCGGCATGAAGTGGGGAATTGCCCTTCAATCATACCCGGGACGATCACAAGCGGAAATTCCAGCCCCTTTGACTTGTGCACCGAGGTAATTAGGAGGGGGTCGCGCATCACCTCTGGCTGGTCCTGTTGGTCCATTCGCTCGGAGAATGCGTCCAGCATGGCTCCTGCGTTTTCGTAGCGGGACACCTCCCGGGACATCAAGTTGATCACATTCAGACGATCAGCCTGCTTCAATGGATTTGCAATGCGCCGTTGAACGTCTGACCGCCAGTCCAACTGCTTCCAGATGATTCCGGCCAACTCGGACATGGCCGTACCAGGCTCGGCCAAACGTTCAAGCACGTCCGCACGGCGCCGCAGTCCGCTCAATTGCCCTGGCTTGATGCCATCGTTTTCAGTCAACGACCGAATCATTTTCGGAATGTCGGCCAGTTCCATTTTTGCCAGGCTACCGGACAGCTTTTTGATAAGTGGCCGCGTCAAGAAGATCCCCGGCGAACTGAGGACAGAAGCAAGCATTTCCTGCCGGCCTTCCGCTCCACACTCACGGAACAGCTCTGCATCGCTCATCACGGCGTACGCATTAATGGCCTTCACCTCTGGCATGCCCATGATGCCGCGGCTTTCAATCAGATAGGGCACGCCTTCACGAATCAGATGCATTTCCAGCGGCGCTGCCAACTCATAGGTGCGAACCAGCACAGCCGCCTCTCGCATTTTGCGCCCGGACTCCTTCCACTCCCTGAGGTCCTGCATGATTGCGTGGGGCCAGTAACGATCGCCGGTCTTGGTTGACGCCATACGCATTTGCACGGAGGTCCTTGGGGTGCCGGTGTTGGAGATGCAAAGCTTTTGCGGTCGGTCCTCATTGTTGCGAATCAAACTATTGGCCGCCACCGCGACCTCATGACCGTAACGGAAGGTTTCACTCAGCTGATAGCGGGTGACATTTTCTTGCCTAAGCGCTCTTCGAGCCCACTCATCATGTAGGACAGGTTCGCGCCACGCCACCCGTAGATGCACTGGTCCTCGTCTCCCACGACCATCAAGTTACCGCGCGTCCCCAGTAGGGCAATAATCACCTCTTGCTGAGCATCATCAACATCCTGGTACTCGTCGACAATGATGTGCTCAAACTCGTTACCCGCCCATTTTGCGGCATCTGGGGAGTCACGGAACAAGCAAGCAAGGTCATAAATCAGGTCATCAAACGTCCTGAGGCCTTCCTCTTTGCGAATGCGCTCATGCTCAAGAATGGCCATGGCCACTTCTTCATCATCTTCTGCGTATTCCAGCAAGTCCTCGTGATTATCGATCTGTTCCAGCCGGACCAGGCCAGCCTTCATCATCGTCAAGCCCTGGCGCAACAGCCCGACTTTCAACTCATCGACGTCGTAAACTCCACTGTTGCCAGTTGGCCCCGCCAGGCACGGCGCGCAAGGGTAGCCGCTTCAGGCTCACCGAGCAGCTGACGGACAGGCAGCAGACCTTCTTCTTCCGCAACCTGGAGCACCTCCTTGCAAAAGGAATGGATAGTGCGGAATTTCAGCTTGCTGGCATTAACCATCGGCAATGAAGCAAGCCGGGCATTGATCTCTTTAATTGCGTCCACGTTAAAAGCGAGCCCCAACACTTCATCGGGCTTCACCTTGTTTGACAACAGGTAACCGCAATACCCGATCGCCATTTTCGTTTTCCCTGAACCAGGCGCCGCTGAAACTAGGCCGTGTCGACTGGCATGCGTGGCGGCCTTCACCTGCTCGTCAGAAAAACCATCCAGCCAGGGGTATTCTTGGCGTAGGTCGCTCACGATGCTCTCTCCTTGTTGATGTATTTTTGTATATGTCATATTAAATTATAGCACGATTTGATTTATGAGCATACCATGCTTGAGGCGCTGCCTGCTTTTGGTCGCCAGCAGGCCAGCGGCTGCTTCATATAGCGACCCTATATAAACCCCAACAAGGAACGTATTCATGACGCCTACCACCAGGTTTTACCCCATTGATGCGCCCTGCGCTTACCCTGAAGCCGTCGGCACAGACGATCAGATCGAGGTCAGTGATGGATCCCTGTACATTCACTTGAATGGACGGCGCGCTAAATTGATCGGCATTCAATCCCTGGACTTCCTCATTGAACAGCTGGTGGCCATCAGTGCAGAAATCAAACCGATGCCGCGTCCGGGCCAGCCCTGTCGTGGCGCGATCACATCGGTCACAGAAGAACCAAACTATCGCCGGCTGTACGCGCAATACGCCCTTGCGATGGCCTATATCAATGAGTCCCTGGGCATCACCGGCGAAGACCTGCATATGTCGAATGGGATTGCCCCGGCGCTGCGGGAGATTTTCAAACTCAAATCCGCAGCCGGATTGGAGGGTAGCGTTCGCCACTGAAGGGCCCGCGGCAAGTTCAAACCCGCAAAGAAAAGGCCCCGGAACTATCTAAGCGTCCGCGGCCTTTTTTATTACCTGGAGAAACAGCAAAACAATTTGCGTGAGTAGAACACACAGACAACATCGGCGTCGCATCAAGCGAAGCACCCTACGATACAAATGGTCGGCTGGAATCACCCGAACTTGAACGCCTCGGGCCTATGAATGTAATAGCCCTGGAATGCATCGACACCGCATGAGGTGAGATAGTCCATGTGGTTTTTCGTTTCAATACACTCGGCGATAACCACCATGCCACGATTCTTGGCCAACTTGATCACCGCCTCCAGCACATCCCGCGGGGCACCCTCACCACAAATACTCCGGCTCAGCTTCACCGCTTTCCAAGGCAGATCAATCATGCCGAGGGACGCCGCGCCCTCACCGAAATCATCCAGGTATACAGCCACGCCGGCAGAAGCCAACATGTCGACCGTCTGCTTCACTAAGGCAAGATTTTGAATCTCTGCGGTTTCGGTGATCTCAATAGCAATGTTGCTCCGACCTCTCAGAATGGAGATCGCCTCAAGCATTGCTCCCGAATCACACGCCGTAAGGCTTGAGAAGTTGACGGTGTGAACCGGGGCACACTCTGGAATGGCTTTCAACGCCATACGAAGTAGCATCAGGTCGTATTCCTGAACCAGCCCGAGCTGCTCGATCATCACCATCGCGGTTCCAACCGACTCACCACCGATACGGGACAAGATTTCGAAGTGATGCTTCCCATCCAGGTACTGGATTCGCTGGCGATAAAGCTCAACGATGGTTTCAAGGTCACCACCGAGAATGAACCGATCAATCAAATCGGTGGACTCCCAATCGTCCTTGACAGAGTCCACGGCAATCAATCCACGTCCCGAAGATTTGGCCTGCCGACAGGCACTTTCGGCCCGAGCAACTGCATGAGAAAGATCAGGGCAAGAAGCCAGGCCAACTGCCGCATCGATTCGAATAGGTTTGCCGACCGCCTCCGTCACCCGCGCGCGCACCGTCTTGCGCAGTTGGTTTATTTGCTGTTCCACCAGGTAAGGATCTCTTCGCTCAGAAACCCCTACCCACGCGTCGCCGGCGACGTGAAACCAATGATGTCGCTACCGTCCTCACAAAGGGCAGCGCCAATCACCTGAGGATTTTGTCGCCGCTCTCATGCCCGAGCAGCTTGTTGAGGAGTCTAAAGTTGGCAATGTCCAAATGGACAACGCTCCACCCATTATTGGTAACTGGCGCCTTCGCAACAAAGTCGAGCAAACCGCAACGCCCTCCACCACCTGGCATTGAATAGGAGGTCGGCCCCAACGACACCAAACTGTTCATCTCGACGCCTCTTCAATCATGGCCCTTCAGCAGCTTTTTGGTTATCGAGCTCAGGTCGTCCATCGTGGTGTACCTGATCCGCAAATAACCGCCTTTCCCCTTGGTTGCTTTTTCCAGCGTCGCTTCATGGCCGAGCCGTTGCGACATGACATCGAGCCAACGCCGCTCATCAGGATCGTCACGAGCGGGCGTAGCTGATAGCTTGGCCGGTTTTTTTTCGGCGCGAGCCAGCAATTCAATCTGCCTGTACCCGAGACGCTGCTCAGCTGCCACGCGCGCAATACGAACTGCGGCGGCCGTGTTGAGTCCGTACAGGCAGCGGACTTTCGATTCGCTGAGCTGGCCATCTTCGAGCAACTCTTGAACTGCAAGAGGCAACGTGAATAAGCGCAAGTGGTTGGTAATCACCACCCGGCTGGCCCCCAACATTTGGCCCAGCGCCTCATGAGTCAGCTCAAACTCGTCGATCGCCATTTGGTAACCACGTGCCCGCTCCAAACTGTTGAGATCTTCACGTTGATCGTTCTCAACAAGTCCAGCCTGCAAAGCCTGAAGATCGGTAAAGTTACGCACCAAGCACGGCAAGAGCTCTAATTTCACCAGCGATCCCGCTCGCCACCGGCGCTCACCGGCGACAATTTCATACAACTCAACGTCCCCTGCCTTTGGCCGAACGACGATGGGCTCAATGATTCCCAGATCGTTTTCCAAAAAACTCTGTGCCAGCTCCAATAAAGCTTTTTGATTGAAATGCGACCGCGGCTGGAAACGACCAGGCACCAGTTGATCCGGCCTGAGCATCTTGAGACCAGGCGTACGCCAAGACACGCCGTGAGGTAGGCCTTCTACTTGACTTGTAGGCATCCTTGAACCTCAATTAGGAACTGGAGTAATTTTACCATTATAATCTCGGTAACAAAACATTTGCTGGATGGAGAGACAATGAACAGAAACTGTTTTCTTGTGCTGGCCGTGCTATTCGCTCAGCCAGCTATTGCTGCTGACTGGAACGTTACCGGCCTTTTCGATTCGCTCAGCTCAAGTGTTGCCGGCAACACACCGTCCAACATCCTGGCGCCCGTCAAAACGACCTATACCTCGCCCAGCTTCAATCCAAGCACACAAATGAACAGGGTCTATAAGACTCAACCCACTGCAAGCGGCGGCATGCCAGTGTGCCCGAACCGAAACGCCGCATCGCAACAGAGCGCCTCGGGCTATCAATTACAACCAGTGACGAAGGGGTACTAAATGCTGCCACTACTCCTCTGATTGCCGGCCAGGGCATTCGTCTCCTGGGCCCACAGGTTTTGCGCCACCTTGCGGCAAAGGAAGTGTTCGGACTGGCTGAAAACGCCCTGGCCAGTCGAGCTATGCCAATGCTCGGACAAGCCCTGACGCGCGGGGAAAACTTCATTCCCGGCACCGGCACTCTTTCTAAAGGCATCAGCATGGGGACAAACCCCATGGAAATGGGAAAATTGCTGGGGAAGGCCGACATCATCAACGATCTTGCCGGCAGAGCCCTTGTTGAGTTTGGCCCAAAATTGGCGGGAATGGCTGTACCTGGTCTTGCGCCTGCGATGCTGGCCGTTGAGTTCGCAAAAAAAGCAGCTGACACCTTCACAACCACTCAAAACTCAGGCGCGTTCCTCTCAACACTCAGCAAACTGGACCTTTCATCGATCCTTCGGGTATCTGAGGGGGCTAACTCGACCCTGCTGTCCAGCCTGGTCGACACAATTAGCAGCCTCACACAGACAGCTGCAACGCATGTCAACCATGATCGTGATGCAGGCGCATTGACACAACCGGCACCCGGGCGATGACTACAGCTTATTCTCCCCACTGGAGTCCATCGTACATTGTGATACCCCACCCTACTGCGGGTGGTGAGCTATCTCGCACCGACATGGTTGGAAGATATTTCTATGATGAGATATGGCGGCCTTGCCGGCTGAGTCCTGACCCACGCGCTTTGCGAACCTGGAAGCCCATCACTGAGCCCGCCTGGGTGGCAAAAAACGCCTTGCAAATGCCTCTACCGCAAATCACGAGAGCTCGCACAACGAGAATTTGTGGCAAGCCTGTCTAGACCGATTAACAGTCTGACACTTGCTCAGAAAATCTTCGCTCGATCGGGGCCGGAAGCACTGTGGACAGTCGCTCTGACATTTATCGCCGAAGGCGTACCAGAATGCGGCTATGCATTGGTCGACTTCGCAATTGAGCATGCAGGCCAGGAGGCACCGGAGCTCGGCTGTATCGCCAATTACATGGCGCTATACGGAAATCTCGATACGCTGAATTCTGCGACCAAGAACACGCGCGCCCTGATCTACAGACTCAAGGCTTCTTCCACTTGAAAGAGCTCTACGGACGGAATTACTTGTCTCACTTCAAATGAACCTGGGCGGCGCAAACATCACTCGCGATGCATTGCTAGCCACCGGGTTCGGGCTATACCAGTGGCAATGGCAGTCAGAAGGTCTGACCGATATCGAGATGCTTTTGCCCGATGCGACTGCAGCAGTGGCCTGGCTTTCCCATAGCTACGTACCTGCTGGAATGGAACAGGCCAGCTTGCGGTCAAAGCTGAAACGGCTGCGTGAGGCACTTCGCAGCGAAGAGATAACACTGCGCTCAATTGAAACGAATCAAGCTGAAGATCCTGTCAAGCTGATTGAACTGGTGGATCAAATTGCCCTTGGTGGCTAATTCTTAAATCGAAGACTTTCATCGCAACAGCGAGTTTGTCTCGTCTGATCCGCCACTGAGTGTTACTGCGTTAATCTCACCAAGACTTCCACGATATTTTTAAAAATCTACGCATCCATTAGTCGGCGAACCTCTACGCGCCCTCTCAACACTTATTTCATTCCGATATTCTGCATGGTAGCGAAGAAGCTCGGAACGACTCACTGTACCCTTTTTAAGTAGTTCAGCTCAACCGAGAGTAAAACTTGAAATCAGATTCAATTCCATTAAATTGCGACAAAGGACGCGGCTTGAAATATTCATAAAAGCTTGTCATCAAAGCCAGCACGAAAAGAACCATAACAACAACGCCGTAGATACCAAGCCGAATCCAGATATTAAGATTAAACTCAACAAAATATGAGCCCAGAATGATAAGACCTGCAAAAATATTGCTGAAGAAAAATAAATGAATGACGTGCCTTACCATATTTTCTCTCTTATGCTCCAGCAAGCCAGCACCTGGTCAACTCCGAGGTGCCGGCAAATAATGGTGGGAGAGCCCACATAAACAATTTATGTTGGGTCGAACACCGATTTGAACAGTCCACGTAATTGTTCATTACCAGAATCAACCAGGTGGTTATCGTCGAAGTAAAGAGGCACTCCATTTTTGAGCCCAGACAGTGCCCGTTCGGACAAAGGTATGGCGCAGGATCTATGATCTTCGCATGGCACTGCGCTGCTGCGGTATCAATCGCCGCATTTGCTAGGCGGGTGCGCTTCTGATGACTCTCAAGAGGCACTGTGATGTCTGAACTGCTACCAAGGATCCGCGACTGCAGGTTGATTGTAAACGCTGAAAGGCATTTCAGGAATCGGCCTGACAATGTACACCGGGTGCTGCTCGGCGATCGCGCAGACGCGTACTCAGCAGTAAAGTCTTTGGCGAAGGCCTCTGAATCTTGCGACTTATCGCCATTGAAGAACACGCGGAAGCCGTTATCTCGACTGTGGTCCGAGTACAGCGCTGCTCGACTGAACAGGACGACCGGGACACCCGGGTATGACCTTGAGGGCCGCCACCTTAAGTCGATTGAATCCCTGGCACTTGCTGTCCAGATCTTTATCTTGCATCTGGAAGTTGAGCAAGGTCGGGCAACCTCCGCGCGCCCACGATAGCGCGGCGTCTTTGTTTTCCAGCTGGACGGCTGCAGCAGTGGACTGGGCATGGCTGTCACCAAACAAGATCACTGCGACCTTTCCCGAACCCAGCTTGCAATCAGCTGCGCCGAAGTCATTCGGGTAGCACTCCTGCGTATAGAGCTTGCTGGTGTAGGCCGGCTGGCCCTGGTCGGCAAATGCAAATCGTAGTTGAGGATGGTCTTTGACCACCGAAGCAGTGATTGCAGCCAACACCACCACGGCCAGACCGGCGCCGCCGTATTTGAAGATTGCGGTCGAGGTCCTTGTGATTTTCTTTGCCCGAGCCTCGACCGCGTAATAAGACAGCGCGCCAAGTGCAAAGGACATGAGAATCGCCCAGGCCGCGTGAACAGTGCTGCCCAACAGTCCACAGGTGTAAAGGAAGACGACGATCGGCCAGTGCCAAAGGTAAACCGAGTAGGAAATTTTACCAGCGAACTGCAGGACTCTATTGCTACTGAATATGGAATTCGTGTTCGCATAGATCACCAGCGCTGTACCGAGCACCGGGACCACAGCCAAGTAGCCTGGCCAAAAATCCTGCTCTGAAAAGAGATACACGCCTGTCCCTACGAGCGCCAGGCCGAGCACCTCAAAAGCTGCTCTAACGCCGCGAGAAAGCCCCATCGGAAAGAGAAACACCAGCCCACCAGCGATCATTTCCCAAGCCCTGGTTGGAAGCATGTAAAACGAAAACACTGGATGTGTAGAAGTGACGGCAACAGAAGCGATCAACGAACATGCCCCGAGGGCAACCAGCGCATGTCGAGTACCGCGATCGCCAAAGTACTTGAACAGTCCCATCAGGATGACTGGATACAGGAGGTAAAATTGCCACTGACTGACAACGACCAGGTGTGAAGTAACCAGTTCTCATGCAAAGGCGCGTCAAAGTAGCTACCGCCTTTGGCAAACGTGACGTTCGACATGAAAAACAAGCTGCTTTTCACCGTCCGCAGAAGCTCGCGATAGTCATCCAGGGACAAGTACACGAAGCCGAACACCATAAGCGCAGCGCACATCACAGCCAACGCTGGAATGATCCTGCGTGCCCTGGAAGCATAAAAAGCAAACAACGAAAAGTTTCCATCTCGCAGACCGCTAAAAATAATTCCGGTCATCAAGAATCCGGATATGACGAAAAAGACATCAACTCCAGTAAACCCACCGTTGAACCCGTCGATTTTGAAGTGAAACAGGACAACGGCGATAACGGCTAAAGCTCGCAACGCGTTTATGTTGTTACGAAACAGCATGATTTTTCCTTGATAACTTAACTTTTCAATTGGTTAGGCTTTGAATGCGCCACTTGTTCTGAAATGATTGCGATCCCATGCTCTGTTTTCGGCTGTCGGGAACTCATCTAACGCAATCCAAAGATCTTGACTATCGC